>JAWWDW010000526.1:0-1952 GCA_033719735.1 Robiginitalea sp.
ACTGTACCCTGCTGGTGATCGAACCCTCCCCTGTGGAAAAGAATATGCTCTGGGCAGGTTCGGACGACGGGCGGGTGCACTATACGACAGATGGCGGAGCCTCCTGGACGGAAGTTACAAGGAACATCAAAGGCCTGCCGGAAGGCAGCTGGATCCCTCAGATCAGGGCTTCGGCCAGGAACAGGGGGGAAGCCCTGCTGGTGGCCAATGATTACCGCCGGTATAACTATACCCCCTATGCCTGGCGTACGCGGAACTACGGAAAGACCTGGGAGCGCATCGTGGATGCAGAAGACGTGGCGGGCTATGCCCTGTCCATCCTGGAGGACCCGGAGAATCCGAACCTGATGTTCCTTGGAACGGATGACGGCCTGTATATTTCCATGGACGCGGGAGCGAACTGGCAAAAATGGACCCAGGGGTTCCCGACGGTTTCCACCAAGGATCTGGTGATCCACCCGCGGGAGCACGACCTGGTCATCGGGACCTTCGGCCGGGCCTTCTGGGTGTTAGACGACATTCGCCCGCTGCGGGCCATCGCCGGGGACCGCGGAATCCTCAATAAGGAAGTGAGCCTCTTCCCCACCCCGGATGCCTACCTGGCTGCCTACCAGCAACCCAATGGAAGCAGGTTTGGGGCCGATGCCTTGTTCAACGGAGAAAACCGGCAGGAAGGGGCCATGATCACCTACTACCTGAAAACGGGCAAGAAAGAGGGGGAACCCGCCAATAAACCATCCGAAAACAACGAAGAAGACACCCCAGCAACTGCAGAGGACCAGAAAAAAGCGAAGGACACGGTCTTCCTGAAAATCTATGATGGGGAAAGGCTGATCCGCACCCTGAAGTACAAAACCCCCGATTCAGCTGGCTTCCACCGGGTGTACTGGGGGCTGGATGAGGCAGGTCCGGACCGCCCCTCACGCTCGCTTCGCACCCAAAACCGCGAACGGGGTGGCGTTACTGTTAAACCAGGTACCTATCGGGTAGTCATTGAACTCGGGGAAGCCCGGGATGAAACCTCGGTCACCGTCAAAACAGATCCGAGATTGAACATCGATCCACAAACCCTGGAAGCCCGGTACGCCGCAGCCAAAAAACTGGACGGGTATATGCAGGCTGCTGCGGATGCGGTGAAACAGCTGCTGGAAAGCAAAAAGATAGCCTCCCAGTACCAGAAAGACCTTAAGGAAAAGGATAAGGAGCAATACAAAGCGCAGATCGAAGCTTCCAAGGAGGTCTCCAAAGAGATCGATTCGCTGGTGGCCCTTTATCTCGGGAAGGAAGACAAACGGCAGGGGATCACCCGAAACCCCGAAATGACGGTGACCCGGCGGATTTTCAACGCTTACGGATACGTGGGGAGCCGGCCTTCGGGCATGACCGAAACGGAGGACCGCCTTTTGAGGTATGCGCAGGCCGACCTGCAAAAAGCACTTTCCGCAACCAATGCCTTTTTCGCCAACCGCTGGAAGGCGTACAAAGAATCCATGGAAGGCCTTGACCTGTCCCCTTTTAAAGAAATAAAAACCCTGAGGCTCGAATAAGCCCAAAATCAAGTACCAATGAAAAAACAAATCCTGGCCATAGGGATTTCCTTGGCGCTCTTGAGTTGCAAACAGGAAGCCAAAGAACCGACGGTGGCAGACACCCTGCAATCGTACACCATCCAGCAGATGATGGATAACGAGAGCGTGGGAGGCGGGAGTTTTTCCCCGGACAAATCCAAGCTGCTGGTTCACAGCAACCGCTCGGGAATCTACAACCTGTATACGGTACCGGCGGAAGGAGGGGAATTCACCCCGGTGACGGCTTCGGACAGTTCTTCCGTCTTCGCCATCTCCTATTTTCCAAAAGACGAGCGCAAACTCTTCAGGATGGACAACAACGGGGATGAGATCTACCACATCCACATGATGGATGAGGATGGTACGCAACAGGACCTGACCCCC
>JAWWDW010000527.1:0-1940 GCA_033719735.1 Robiginitalea sp.
ATGAAGGGGGCGAAAATCCACAGGCCCGGGATGCAAAGCAAAACCAGGAGGTAGGGGTTGGGTTTCTCCTGTGCAATGAGGATCATCCAGGAAAGGATGGCCCCGATAACCGGAATCAGGAAAAACCCTCCCCCGGGCAAATAGGCCGCCAGCAACCCGCAAACGAGGAGCCATAAGAACAGGGGGGCAGCCAGCAGGTCCTGAAGGGGTGTTTTGCGAAACCTGGAATACACCCAGAAACAGGCTCCCAAACAGAAGCTGCTGAAGGCCCCTATATACAGGTATCCGTTATAGGTAAACCCGTGCAACATGTCCTGATAGGCGGGATAAAGGAGTTTGAGCATTGGCCAGGCCAGGTATCCCGCCATGCCGGCGATCAGGAGCGATAATAACATGGCCAGGGCTCCAGCGGCCATCCCCTTGAATTTCAGCCTTCCTTTTCGAATCCCGTAGCTCAGGACCAGGAGGAACAGAAAACCGGCCAGGACCACCATAGGCCAGATCCATTCGAAAGGATAGGAAACCATTTTGAAAACAGGCACATTGAAATATACGAGCTCATTCAGGCTTTTTAGGTTGCTCAGGTCTGCCTGGCTGAAATAGGTAAGCAGGGGCATCAAATAGGCGCCCTGGTGTGCCAGGCTTTCCCGGTCCAGGCGGGGGGCGGTGTCCAGGGCCGTATGGTAGTCATAATGGTCGTCTATAAAGGCAAAATTAAAGCCTTCAATGTCGGCGTCTTCCCTGAAAACCGTCAGGTCGGTGTCATTGGGAAGCATTTTGTAGATGCTGTAGACCAGTGAATTTGCGACGGGAAAATCCGGATCGGCCTCGGTAAATGCCTCGATCATGCGGGCGTTGCCCCGGTTGGTTTCGACGAACATATAGGAAGGCCCCCCGCTGCCACGGGCTTCGAAATTTAACACAAGCCCCACATCCCGGACCCACGGATGCGAGTTCACGAAAAGGTCCGCCCCATTCAATCCGAGTTCTTCCGCATCCGAAATCAGGATGATGATGTCGTTCTTTGGAGCCTGCCCCGTTGAAAGGAAGGCCCGCAGACCTTCCAGGATGGTGGCCACCCCGCTGCCCGCATCGCTCGCCCCGAAAGAGGAATGCGGATTGCTGTCGTAATGGGACAACAGCATTAGGGCCCGGGTGTTTGCCGACCCCGGGATCCGCACCAAAATATTCTCTGCTTTGCTCAGGTTCCCCCAGTCCCCGGCCGTATACCCACTTTGTACTTGTGGCCTCAGGCCCATGCCTTCCAACGTCCGGATCAGGTATTCCTTTACCTCTTTGTGCGCTGCAAACCCGACCGCATGCGGTTTTTCTGAGATTTTCTCCACGTGTTTCATCGCGCGGTCCGTGGAGAATTCGGTTTCAGGGGTTCCGGAATCTTCCCGGTAGGTGGGAGTACTCGCTAAAAAAGCCCAGTAAGCCCCCCCCAGGAGCAGCAGGAAAGTAATAACGGAAGTAGTGGCTTTCATCTGTTTTCTTTGGAGTTTAAATGTATGAAATTCTCCAGGGGATCGACATTTTGTCGATTTAATAATAGGAAGTAAGCGGGATTTTGATATCTTTAATAGGTACGTAACGATTTAAACAACAACGATATGGGTATTAAAAGCTTTATGGGCCGAAGGGCCAAGGAGTCATCTAAAAAGGAATACGATGCCCCTATACTGGTCACGGATTACATGTCGCGGAACCTGGTGACCTTCCACCCGGAACAATCCATCCTCGAAGTGATGGAAGCCTTTGCAAAGCACCGTATTTCCGGGGGTCCGGTTTTGGATGACAACGGGTTTCTGGTAGGGATCATATCCGAGGCAGACTGCATGAAACAAATTTCTGAAAGCCGGTATTTCAACCAACCCATTCTCGATAAAAACGTTGAAAATTACATGACCAAGGAGGTGGAAACCATTCCCCACGACATG
>JAWWDW010000528.1:0-1932 GCA_033719735.1 Robiginitalea sp.
CATCCTGGCGGTGAGTTCCAAGTCGTCCATGGACAAAATCGATATGCTCCGGACCATGGGGGCAAAAGTCTATGTCTGCCCGGCCCACGTGAGCGCCGATGACCCGCGTTCGTACTATCAGGTGGCCAAACGCCTGCATCAGGAGATCAAAGGATCCGTCTATATCAACCAGTACTTCAACCAGCTGAACCTGGATGCCCACTACCGCTCCACAGGTCCTGAGATCTGGGAGCAGACCGGGGGACAAATCACCCACCTTATTGCCTGCAGCGGTACGGGAGGCACGATTTCCGGTACGGCAAGGTACCTCAAGGAGCAAAACCCCAACATTCGGATTATTGGTGTGGATGCCTATGGGTCTGTCCTGAAAAAATACCACGAAACCCGGGAACTGGATACAAATGAGATCTACCCCTACCGTATTGAAGGCCTAGGAAAGAACCTGATCCCGGATGCGACGGATTTCGACAGTATCGACACCTTTATCAAGGTAACAGACGAGTCCAGTGCACATATGGCACGGGAAATCTGCCGCACGGAAGGTATTTTCGCCGGGTACACCTCGGGAGCGGCCATGCAGGCGCTCAAGCAACTCGAGGAAGCCGGGGAATTCGACGCTTCCAGCCGGGTAGTGGTTATTTTCCCGGACCATGGATCGCGCTACATGAGCAAGGTCTACAGCGACAAATGGATGGAGGAACAGGGCTTCTTTGACAGCCAGCACATCGCCGAGGCCCAGGGGGTGGAATTCGTCAAGTAATTCCGCCGTACACCCCTGCTGCCGGGATCTGACACCCCATCTGCCAAACGCAGTGCCCGGGAGCTATGATTCCTTTCCAAAATTCTGTACTTTTGCCCCATTGTTGACCGGAGAAATCAAGAGTTTCACGGGAAATTGAGAACCAAGCTGACATCCATGAGAGATTTATTTGACCGTATCATAGAAAATAAGGGACCCCTCGGCAAATGGGCTGCCCAGGCGGAAGGGTATTTCGTATTTCCGAAGCTGGAAGGACCTATTTCGAACCGGATGAAGTTCCAGGGAAGGGAAATGATCACCTGGAGCATCAACGATTATCTGGGACTCGCCAATCTGCCTGAGATCAAAAAGGTGGACGGGGAGGCTGCCCTGGAGCATGGGGCCGCCTATCCGATGGGGGCCCGGATGATGAGCGGGCACACCAGCTATCACGAACAACTGGAAAAGGAGCTCGCTGAATTTGTCTCCAAGGAATCCGCCTATTTACTGAACTTTGGGTATCAGGGGATCATGTCGGCCATTGACGCCCTGGTTTCCAAGGACGACATCATCGTGTACGACGTGGATTCCCATGCCTGTATCATCGATGGGGTCCGCCTGCACGTGGGCAAGCGATTTACCTTCAAACATAACGATATTGAATCCCTTGAGAAAAACCTGGAGCGGGCCACCAAGATGGCCGAACAAACCGGCGGCGGTATCCTGGTGATTTCAGAAGGCGTTTTTGGCATGCGGGGGGAGCAGGGAAAACTCAAAGAGATCGTTTCCCTCAAAAAGAAATTCAACTTCAGGCTCCTGGTGGATGATGCCCACGGCTTTGGGACCCTCGGGGCCACCGGGGCAGGCGCAGGAGAAGAGCAGGGCGTTCAGGATGAGATCGACGTCTATTTTGCCACTTTTGCCAAATCCATGGCTGGAATCGGAGCCTTTCTGGCTGCCGATAAGGGGATCATTGACTACCTGAAATACAATATGCGGTCCCAGGTTTTCGCCAAGTCCATGATGATGCCTGTCGTCATCGGGAATATGAAAAGGCTGGAGCTACTTAAGACGAGACCGGAAATGAAAGCAAAATTGTGGGAGAATGTCCGATCTCTTCAATCCGGGTTGAAAAGCAGGGGTTTCGAAATAGGGAATACGAACAGTTGTGTAACGCCTGTATACCTCAAAGG
>JAWWDW010000529.1:0-1931 GCA_033719735.1 Robiginitalea sp.
CGGCAAAAAGCCGTACATAGGAGACGATATCCGAAAACCCGCTGATCAGGCTAAGGGGCAGATTGGCCAGGGAGACCCCCATGCTTTTGAAAAAGTTTTTACTTTCCACTGAAAAGAAGGACACCAGGGCTGTGCCGCCCACAAACAGCCAAATACCCCATTCCGGCATGGGCCTGCCTAGGACGAGTTGCTCCGTGATCAGAAAAAGGCCCCATACCAAAGCTATCCAACCCACTTCACTCAGGGCCTTTATGGAATTGATAAACATGACCACGCGTATCCCATGGGCCACTGTAAGGTGGATCGCTCCGATCAGAAAGGATAGGTGCATCATAAAGGAAATGTTGTCTACCCCAAAACTGGCGATTTCAGGAAGGACCAATTTGTTTAGCACCGGGACAGCCGTTATCTGTTCGGCCCCGAAATACGTACCGCTGAAAACGCCCCAGACGATGGTGGCACCACTGAGAACATAGATGAGCACCCGCATCTGGGAAGACATTTTTTTCCGCAATAAAAATGTGGCGAGTAAAAAAACGAGGCCATATCCTGCATCCCCAACCAGCATTGCAAAAAACAAGGCAAAAGCGACCAGGAAATAGATGGAGACATCTACTTCCCGGTACCCGGGCACGATGTCGATAAATTTCATCACGGGATTGATGATGCTTATCCATTTGGGATTCTTTATATAAACCGGCACGTCTTCGGGCCTTTCCGGCTCTGAGACCTGGTACCCCCAGTTATTCGTCTCGGCCGCAGCCACAAATTCGGCTTCGGCATCGCGAGGAATATAGCCCCTGATGTATTTGAGCTTTCCTTCAACATCCCCCATCCCCTCCAGGGTCTCCTGCATGCCCATTTGGTCCTTCAAAAGCAACCGGTATTCTTCAAGCCAACCGTAATGCTGCGCATGGTCTGTCAGGAATTGATCCACCGCACGCATCTGCCGTTCTTTCCGCTCCATTTGTTGCGCTAAATCTTTCAGCGGTAAGCGAGGCAAAGGAACTTCCTTATGATTCAGCTGTTCGGATTCATTTCTGGAGATCAATACCGCAGGGGTCTTTCCACGGCGTTCCGGAAACGCCACGATGGTATGAGCCTTGCTCAGGGCATTTACAACCGACGTATCCAATAGATACAACCGCAGGAAGATCCCCCGCTCCCTTAGGAAGGCGATGTCCTTTACATCCACCTTTTCACCCCAGGCATCATACCAGGCCTTTTGGTTTTGCAGGTCATTGAGTATGGCCTGACCTTTCTCCCAGATCTCCTCTGTCTGCAGGACTCGGTCCACGAGCTGTTTTGGATCATTTACGATATATCTTGTGTCCGGCTCGTGGGGGTGTTTGTTTACGTGGTCCTGAAGGATGGTAAGTGCCTTTTCGGCCCTGCGAAGGGCCTGCATGCGCCTTTCCAGGGTACCGTTGTTTGTACCGTTGATTTGCCGGATATCTACCACACCGAGTTCTCCCAGTTTCAGGACCGTCTCATCGACAGAGGACGTTGTCGTAAACAGCAGTATTTCCTTCATCCGAACAATCATGCCGTGCTTCTTTTCTCCAGTTTTTTCTTTTTCACCAGTTTGGCACATCCGATGGCAAGCCGTTCCACATCGCCCAGATAAATCTCGATCTTTCGGATGTTCTCCCGGGTTTCCGGGATAAAGACTTCCTTCAGAGCGTTTTTCATCCGCCGTGCCTCGGCCAGTTCTTCACGCAGCACTTCGAGATTCCGCCTTTCCATTTCCACCAGCAGGTGGTTTGTTTGCTGGTCCCTCAGGACCTCGAGGACGGCATCTACGCAAAAAGGCGTCTCGAAAGGATCCACTTCCCGGTCCTCGTACACAATGTCCTCGAATTCCTCTATGGTCACCCCGGCGATTTCCCGCTTTTTCGAAACGATCCGGGCCACTTGCAACCATTCAGAAA
>JAWWDW010000530.1:0-1930 GCA_033719735.1 Robiginitalea sp.
ATTCCTACCGGGAGCAAAGAGATACGTTCCTCTCCGCGCAGAAGCGGCTTGAAGAACTCCGAAACAGGAGGGATACTGCGTTCCGGGAACAGGATTACAATGAATTTTTGCTGGAGGAACTCGACAAGGCTGAGCTGCAGGAAGGGATGCAGGACGTGCTGGAGGAGCGGTACGCAAGGCTGAACAATGCCGAACAAATTATGGAAACCCTTGGAAGTGCCGTCCAGCTATGTCAGGAAGAGGAATATGGGCTGCTCTCCCTCCAGGGCCGGCTTCGTCAGCTCAGCAGCAAGCTCTCCGAATACGGCTCCGGGTTTAAAGGGTTGCACCAGCGGATTCAGTCCCTCTTTATAGAGGCCGATGATATCTCACAGGAGTTGCAACAGCTCCTGGAAGACCAGGAGGCAGACCCCCGCGAACTGGAAGTCGTGGGCAACCAGCTCAAGGTTTTGTTCGACCTGCAGAAAAAGCACGCCGTCGATACGGTTGCCGAACTGATATCGGTGCGGGAATCCCTTCGTGAAAAGGTGGCGCGCACCGTGGACCTGGATCAGGAGATAGCGGACCTTGAAGCTGAAGTTGCGAGGCTTCAGGCAGATCTCGAAACACTGTCGGACCAGCTGCACCAAAGGCGGGAAGAAACCCTGCCTGAATTTACCGACCAACTGGAAAAGCAACTCTCCGGCCTGGGAATGCCAAACGCCTCCTTTACATGGCGCCTTGTCCACCGGGAAGGATTTGGCCAATCGGGCAGGGATACCCTTGAATTGCTCTTTACCGCCAACAAGGGAGGGCAACACGGGTTGCTGAAGAAGACCGCCTCGGGCGGTGAATTGTCGCGGATCATGCTGACCATCAAAGCCATCCTGGCCTCCTATGAACCCCTTCCCACCATGATGTTCGATGAGATTGACACCGGGGTTTCGGGAGAGATATCCACCCGCATGGCCGATATCATGAAAAAGATGTCGAGCCATATGCAGATTTTTGCCATTACCCATCTGCCACAGGTGGCCTCGAGGGGGCACCAGCAGTTCAAGGTCTACAAGGAGGACCGGCAGGGGCGGACCTACACCCAGATGAAGCCCCTGGGCCAGGAAGAACGGTTGCACGAACTCGCCCAGATGCTGGGGGGTGGCGGGGCGTCCGATGCCGCGCTTACCCACGCCAGGGAACTCCTGAACTAGCCGACCTGGCGGCCCCGTCCGATTCGTACTGCGTATAACTTCTTTTTTAAATATCTTTGAGGCGTTTAACCATAATGACATGCCATGGGCTACAATCTACTGAAAGGGAAAAAGGGAATTATATTCGGAGCACTGGACGAGCACTCCATCGCCTGGAAAACCGCAGAGCGGGTACACGAGGAAGGGGGGTCCTTTGTCCTGACCAATGCCCCTATCGCCATGCGGATGGGGAAAATCAATGAGCTGGCCGAAAAAACGGGGTCCGAAATAATCCCCGCCGATGCGACCAGCGAGGAAGACCTCGAGAACCTGGTCACCCGGGCCATGGAAATTTTAGGTGGAAAACTGGATTTTGTCCTGCACTCCATCGGGATGTCTGTCAATGTTCGAAAAGGCAGGCATTACACAGATCAGAAATACGACTTCACCGCAAAGGGATGGGATGTTTCCGCCCTCTCCTTTCACAAGGTAATGCAGTCCCTCTATAAAGGGGATGCCATGAATTCCTGGGGCAGTATTGTGGCCCTGACCTATATGGCGGCCCAGCGCACCTTCCCCGATTACAACGACATGGCTGACAACAAGGCCTATATGGAATCCGTGGCACGGAGTTTTGGGTACTTTTTTGGGAAGGAAAAACAAGTACGTGTCAACACGATTTCGCAGTCCCCGACCCCCACAACGGCCGGGAAGGGTGTAACGGGCTTTGATGCCTTTATAAACTACGCCGAAAAAATGTCGCC
>JAWWDW010000531.1:0-1921 GCA_033719735.1 Robiginitalea sp.
CCGGTTAGACATGACGTAGGCCCGGCCTTTTTCCTGTTTCAGCCTGAGGGCATAATCGTCTTTCCCGCTGTTAAAGGGGCTCCCCACGTTTACAGCCAAACCTACCCTCCTGGATGCCACCTGTACGGCATACAGGTCCAGGCCGCCAAAGCCGTCGTGGCCTTCAGAGGCAAAGAACAGGAGCTGGTCATCCAGCAACTGGGGGTAGAGTTCGTTTTTCTTGGTGTTCACTTTTTCGCCCAGGTTCTTGGCCACCCCCAGGGAGCCATCCCGTTGGATATCTGCCACGTAAATATCATACTGACCGTAACTGCCCGGCATGTCCGAGGCAAAAAACAGGCGTTTTCCATCCTTTGAGATCGTGGGATGCATGGCGGAGGCATATTTGGGGGCTACAGGAACCTCCTGGATGTTGGTCCATTCCCCATTGATATAGTCCGCCCTGTACAGTTTATGCATGAGCTGTCTTTTGGAGAACAGACCTGTAAGGGGTTTTTCCAGTACGGCCCGGCTAAAGTAGGCCGTCCGACCATCTGCGGTAAGGGCCACCGGGGGATTGTAGGCGTGTTGCACGCCCAGCTTCTGGCCTTTCAGTTCTGCCTGGCGGGGGATGGCATAGCTTTGCAGCCGCAGCATCGCATCGGCAGAAGGGCCATCGGCCTTGGTCAGGAATTCGGGTTTGCGGTAGTTCTCGGCCAGGGACTGGGTCAGTTTATCGACTACCGGTCCTTTTTGGATCTGGTAATCCTCCTCAATCCGGGTATACCAGTCCCGCTCCATGTCGAGTTCCGGGAAATTCCGTATCCCCGCCTTGTGAAGCGCTACCATATACCGTTCCTGATAGTTCATGGAAATCCGGTCCTGTCCGAGGAGGTCCATCAGTTTCTGATACCAGAAGGCTGCAGTCCTGAAATTTCCGGTAAGGAAATTCACATTTCCGAGATCCTCGAAGATCTCCTGTTCCGAATATCCCATCTTGACCAATTTGAGATAGTCCTCAATCTGTTTGTCTGCTTCCTGCCTTAAGGCTTCATGGGAAGCTTCCCTTCCGGGGCCCTGCGCAGTCATCACAACGGTGCACAAAAGGCATCCCAGGGTCAACGCTAATTTCTGGAAATTGATACACTTCATAACACAAGATTTGGGTTTGTCAGGTCCAAATTTCAAAACTGAACCCAACTTATTCTTATGAACTTTTCACAGGTTTATAACCAAATCACCTCGGAATTTGTTAAAATTTGAGGGTTTCCCTATGAAATTTTCACAGTTTCGCCCAGTGTCCCCATTTTTCCGTTGAGGAAATACCTGTTTGCCAGATCGAAGTCTTTTTCAGAATCCGGGACGTCTTTTGATCGGGAAAGCGGTGTTTTTAATCGATTCTGTAGGATTCAACTGACGTGGATCATTTCAAAGAACTCCTTAGCCCCCTTACTTTATGTCAAAACTTCGCGATGAATCTCTCGGTCGACCTCCAGAAATTCCTTAAGACCCTGATCTTGCTTATCCTTTTTATTGTCCTTTCCCTTCTGGCGAGCTGCGGGCCCGTGGTCTATACCACGGCCCACCCTGCTCCCCCGCCCCCTTCCTGGTTCTATCCCAATCGGGTGGAGGTAGTCCGTTATGTATATTTCCCCGAACTCCGGATTTATTTTGATATGTATACCCATACGTATCTTTACCTCGACAGCGGGGTCTGGGTCCGGCGCGAGAACCTTCCCCCCCGGTATCGCAATTACAATCTCAACAAGTATAAGTACCGACGCATCCCCGGCTACCGAAATGACGATATTACCCCCTATGACCGGGACCAAAGGCGAAACAGTGGAAGGAGTAACCGGGGGAATATCAGCCAGCTGAGATAACAGACAGTATTTTTGGTGCGTGTTTCAGAGATTATCCTTCTTCCGCATTCTATCTTGCC
>JAWWDW010000532.1:0-1921 GCA_033719735.1 Robiginitalea sp.
CCATGCGGCGGCAGCGACAACGGGAAGTGTGAAGTCCGTCCAGAACGCCACTGTGTCTGGTTCAAAGCGTACCGGCGCGCCAGATCCATTGGCAAGGCTTTTGAAAATTTTTCCATCTGTGCCCAGCGCCTGGGCGTCTATACCGCTCAGGATTACATCGAAATCCTCAAAAAGCTCAACGAATACTGGAATGTGGGCAGCCTGAGGGGCCTGTCCGATGAAGCCCAAAGGGCCCGGGACTACCTGATGGGCCTGCCGGCACGTTTGGAGCGCATCTCGGCACGCATGTCAATTCCCGAAGAATCCTACCGGTTTAAGTGGGTATCGGCCAATGGGATGCTCTAAATAGGGTTATTCCCGCTCCAGCACCTTCTCGATCAGGGATGCAATCAGGCTTAACTCCCCGTGAAACCGCCTGAGCTGTTTCAATTGCTCCTGGGAATTCCAAAAGCGGTTGTCCACCATGTTTTCAAAGGTCTGCGAATCCAGTAGGGACCTGCTGCTGTAACTGGTAAATTTCGTGCTTCCTATGACACCTTTATAGGGAGAATACCGGTTGTCCATATTCCTGTAATTGAAGTTGTGGTAGAGGAAATTGGTAAAATGCCCGTTGACGTCCTCCCGGTCAATCTCCTCCTGTTTCCGGATCTCTTCAATGCTGGACGGCAGGTTGTAGAGGGCGGAACGGAGGGAGTCGGATGTAATAATGGCTATTTTCCCTGTATTGAAGCCCTCATTCAAGGTCCCTGTGACGATCTCCAGGGTATTGTTTGACAGGATGATATAGACCAGGCTGTCCAGAAGGGCCTCACTTTGGGGTGTTCCTGCCTCATTGAAAAGCTGCAGGATGGTTCCCGCTGCATGGGTCTGGGACTCCTCCGTGGCCATCTCCGCCTCGGCAGATGCGATGTTCTTCAGCACTTCCTTTTCAAGGCGCATGGTGAACTCCCGGGATTCCTGCCGCTGTTTCTGCTGCTCGTTCCAGGTATCGATTTGCAGGGCCAGCAGGATCCCGACCACCACCAGGAGGATTTCCCCTATGGCATAAAGCAGGTATTTGTTGAACTTGTTTTCCGTTAAAATGCGCTGGCGGATGGTGCGGAAGAAGCGAATCATAAAGTAGGGTTGGTTATCGTATCAAAGTACGAAAAAAGAGCTACCCTCCTGCTAGCGGGGGTACGGAATTCATTGGGGAACTGGTGCCTAAGAAAAAAATTATTCACAATAAAGAGCAGGGATTCCCCCTCAAATACTTCTCCTTTTAGTTGAAATCCTGTAAATGGTCCGAAGAAATCCGGTATGAAGTCTCGAAAAACCATAGCCAACAACACACTTATGCTACCGGTAGTATCCCAACATTTGAACGCATCCGTATTTGGGCCAATCTCGAGAAGGGAAACCGGGTATTCTACGAATCTTTCATAGACAAAATTTTTAAAGAAATCGCAATGAGAACGATTATATCTTTCTTGTTGATCGCCCTGGCAGTTGCCTGTCAAAGCGATCCGCATGCAGCTAATGTGGAGTTGGTCAAACAATACGTTGCCGCCGTGGAAAACCTGGACTACACTGCCATGGAAAACCTGCTGGCTGACAACTACGAAGGTTATGGACCTTCTGTAGGGGATACCTTACAAAAAGCCGCAGCGGTGGCAGGCTGGAAAAAGAATGTGGCAGACCTCTATGAAAAGATCAGCTACACCCGTTCCCAGTTTGCAGGAGTGACTATCGAGGAAGGCCCCAACCAGGGAAACTGGGTGGCCAATTGGGCGGAGCTTAAAATTGAGTATAAAGACGGGGAATCCGTCACCATCTGGGCGAACACCAATTACAAGATAGAGAACGGGAAAATAGCCCGGACCATCACCCTCTACAACGAAGCGGATGTCCTGGAACAACTCGGATATATTTTTATAGATCC
>JAWWDW010000533.1:0-1919 GCA_033719735.1 Robiginitalea sp.
CGGGGACAGCCCCGGGGCCCTGTCCGATATCGAATACGGCATCGCCAATTCCAAAGAGGGCTGCAGGACGTACAGGTGGGTCAGCGCATTGATTACCCCGCGGACATCTCCCTGTGACCGCATTTGCTTGTAATAGGCCTCGTAGTGATTCAGCAGGGGTGCCTCAGTCTGGGCCTGGCCACTGAGGGTAAGACCGGCGAGTACAATAAACAGGATTCTCTTCATGATTTCTGGACTTCTGGGAGGGCAAAACTACATTATTTTTTCATGTATAGGGCAGATTCACAGCCAAATCAGGATTTTAAAAAAGCTCCTCCAGGGAGTTCTAACCGGGGTATTGGTGGTTTTTTTCATCCGCTGAAACGATTGGATGGAGAAAACGGAATCCGGCCTGCAGGAGCCTTTCGGGTCGCACCTGTTTCCCGGTGACCGGTCTGGGAGTATCCATAAAATGAGGGGGGGCTGTTTTCAAGATGCGGGCCTCAGCGCTGTAGTACTCCCTCCTGGAGGGATATTCAGGATATACCCCGTGATAGACTCCGGATGCCCCGGGATCCGAAATCAGGTACTGCAGGGCCCCCAGGGCATCCCCAAGGCGGATGAGGTTGACTGCCATATTACCCCCGCTGGGAATCTCTCTCCCGCTGAGGTGGAAAACGGGGTGCCGGTCCGGTCCCAGCAGGCCACCCAGGCGCAGGACGACGGTTTGGCGCGATGTGTTTGACAACAGCAGCCTTTCGGCCCCGAGCAATTGCCTGCCGGAAGTTGATTCGGGTTCCGGGATAGTGTCTTCGGTGACCGTACCCTGCACGGATCCAAAAACAGAGGTGCTGCTCACATAAAGGAGCCTGGAAATGCCCGCTACCTGCAGGGCTTGTTCAAGATGGCGGATTCTGGAAACAAAGTCCGCATCCGGCTGGTTCCGAAGTCCGGGCGGGATGTCTACAACCAGGCTGTTCAGCCCTTTTAAAAAGGACCCGAGTGGACCCTGAACCCCTGTTTCTGAAAGGTAGATTTGATAGGAATGGACCCCAAGTTCTTCGAGCTCCGGGCGTTTGTTATCGCGGGTCGTGGTTCCGCGAACTTCGTAGCCTTTCTCCAGCAGGGACGTAGCCAAAGGGGTTCCCAGCCACCCGCATCCCAAAATGCCAATGCGCTTATTCAAACCGAAGGCTTTTAATCTGCAGTACCGCATCGTTGAGCACAAAGGGCATGGGAAGGAGGTTTTCAGGCCGGGGGGGGATACTGAAAAGGGGGTTGCTGAGCAGATCGTTGGAGGCTTCGTAGATCGTCAGTTCCAGGGGGCTCTCCCGGGGAAACCGGAGCAGGAGTTCGGTGGCGTCATTATCGCTTACAAAATGGGTGACCAGTTTTCCGTTTCGCCGGTTCTTCAGGTAATAGTCGGACAGGGCAACGCCGTTGACCATTGCTTCCTTCAGGGGCGTATCCCCGGTAAACACTTCCATCCGGTTTATATCCCTTTTGGATTCGATTCGCAGGGAAACCACCCGGTCAGCCTGGACAACAGTGTCTGAGAGGACGGTAATTACTGGTTCGGGTACCGCTTTGACCGCGGCCGGTTGGGTGTAGGAAAATCCCGTGCTGTATTTGCTGCTGAGTGTTTTCAGGGATGGAGTGGGGGGCTGGGGAGCCTCCCCCAGATAGGCTGCTGTCCAATCCGAAGGTGCCTTCTCATAGGTCGCCCAGAAGGCTCGGTCGGTATCCAGGTTTTTTACGTACAGCAGGCTGCTGGGCTTCGGGGTCCTTTCGGTAAAGTCGCTTTCCAGGTGTGCCCCAAAAAACAGGGCTACAAATACACCCATCCCTGCCAGGGCAAACCTGCCTTTGTTCCGATAAGATCCAACCACAGGGAGGACCAGGAAAAAAACGAGGGCACAGAGCAGGTTGCTGGCCAGCAG
>JAWWDW010000534.1:0-1914 GCA_033719735.1 Robiginitalea sp.
ATGTACCGGTTCAAACCGGACTATCCGATGTTTGCACGCCCCCTTTCAGCCTATCCCGCCAGGAGTACGACAGCCGCCGCCATCATGCTGATGATCCAGAACAACCTGGATCCGAGGGTGGCCCAACATCCGGAGGAGTTGATCACCTATGGCGGGAACGGGGCCGTCTTTCAGAACTGGGCGCAATACCTGCTGACCATGCAGTACCTCTCGGAAATGACCGATTCCCAGACCCTGCACATGTATTCAGGGCATCCCATGGGGCTCTTTCCCTCATCACCCGAAGCTCCCCGGGTAGTGGTCACCAACGGCATGATGATCCCGAACTACTCCAAACCGGACGACTGGGAGCGCTACAATGCCCTGGGGGTTACCCAGTACGGACAGATGACTGCCGGGTCCTACATGTATATCGGACCACAGGGGATCGTGCACGGAACTGCGATCACCGTCCTGAACGCCTTCAGAAAGGTCCTTCCCAAAGGCGAAACCGTAAAGGGAAAACTCTTCCTCACCGCTGGTTTGGGCGGAATGAGCGGGGCCCAGCCAAAGGCCGGAAATATCGCCGGATGTATTACCGTTTGCGCCGAAGTAAACCCAAAAGCCGCCCAAAAAAGGTATGAGCAGGGGTGGGTGGACGAATTGTTCACCGACCTGGACGATTTGGTTGCGCGAACCCGCCGGGCCATGGGGGCACGGGAAACGGTCTCCCTGGCTTATGTGGGCAACGTGGTCCATGTTTGGGAGCGATTCGCCGGAGAAAATATCCACGTCGACCTTGGAAGCGACCAGACCTCCCTGCACAACCCCTGGGCAGGAGGGTACTACCCGGCGGACCTGAGTTTTGAGGAAGCGAACGAAATGATGGCCGCCGACCCCGGGAGGTTCAGGGAAAAGGTACAGGCATCCCTGCGGAGGCATGTGGCCGCCATTAACATACACACAGCCCGGGGCACCTATTTTTTTGATTACGGGAATGCGTTCCTTTTGGAAGCGTCCAGGGCGGGGGCGGCTGTGATGGCCCCAAATGGCATTGATTTCAGGTATCCTTCCTACGTGCAGGATATCCTGGGGCCGCTATGTTTTGACTATGGGTTCGGGCCCTTTCGATGGGTGTGCGCCTCGGGGGAGGCGGAAGACCTGCGAAAAACGGATCAAATCGCCCTTCAGGTGATGAAAAAGCAACTGGAAACTGCCACGGATGATATCCGCCAGCAGATGCAGGACAACATCCTGTGGATAGAGGAAGCAGAAGAAAACCGACTCGTGGTAGGCTCGCAGGCACGGATCCTATACGCGGATGCCGCAGGGCGCATCGCCATAGCTAACGCCTTTAATCGGGCCATTGCCGACGGGTCCCTCTCCGGCCCGGTCATCCTCGGTCGGGACCATCACGATGTAAGCGGGACGGACAGCCCCTTCAGGGAGACCAGCAATATTTTTGACGGCAGCCGGTTTACGGCGGATATGGCCGTCCACAATGTGATTGGGGACAGCTTTCGGGGAGCCAGCTGGGTATCCCTCCACAATGGCGGCGGCGTTGGCTGGGGCGAGGTCATCAACGGTGGCTTCGGCCTCGTGCTGGATGGCAGCAGCGCATCGGAAACAAGGCTCAGGAATATGTTGTTCTACGATGTAAACAACGGAATCGCCCGGCGTAGCTGGGCCCGGAACCCCGGGGCCATGGATGCCATAAAACGAGAGGTGGAACGCAGCCCAAACCTGAAGGTGACCTTCCCGAACCTGGTGGAAGACACCCTGCTCGACACCTTATTTTAAATGCTGATATGACCTCCAGATACCTACCACCCAATACGCAATCCTGGAAAGGACGTCCTTCCCCGGACAGGGCCTATTTACACGAAAACATCCGCCCGCTGGACCTTTCCGGTGGGGATGTGCCCGAACCGGAAT
>JAWWDW010000535.1:0-1914 GCA_033719735.1 Robiginitalea sp.
ACAAACTATCTTTGCACAAAATCCTACTGGACGTTATGAGAAAAACTTTGAACTATAGCTGCCTGTTCGGAATTCTGTTTGGGTTTCTGATCCTGCCCCAGGGGCTTCTCGGGCAGCGCAAGAGTGAATTGCTGGCGCAAATCGACAGCCTGCAGCGGGAGGTCCGCCAACTTAAGACGGATGTGTCCGAAGCTCAGGCAAAGGAGAAGGCAAGCCTGGCCAAGGCCGAATCGTATGAGGCCCAGGTAACCGAACTCAAAGATGCAAACGCCACTTTGCTTAAGAACCTGGGGAGTTTTGCGGACGTTTCCAATAAAAAATCCGACGCCCTCACCCAGGCACTCGCCTCCCTGAATGCCAAAGAACAACAGCTCAAAGGGATGGTAGAGACCCTGGCAGGCAATGACTCCACGATCATTGTGTTGCTAAACGATGCCAAAAGGACCCTTGGGGAGAATGCCCGGCTGAAGGTAGCGGCAGGGAGCCTGGTGATCTCCGAAGGGCTTACCGGCCTGTTCGGCAGCGATACAGGCACGGAGCTTACCGAAGAAGGCAAGGCAAGCCTGGAGCGGATTGCGGCGCTGATTACAGCGCATCCCGGGCTGGCCGTTACGGTGGACGGCCTGTCCATGACGGGAGACATGGCCCTCGCCGCCCGCCAGGCTACCGAGGTGATGAACGTCCTTCAATCGGATTTTGCGGTGCCCGAATCCCGGATGCAGGCACGGGCCAGGGATGGGAATTTCAGCGAAGGGGTCGACATCCTGCTGCACCCCGATTACCGCAAGTTCTATTCGCTCGTTAAGGAAGACCTGAAGAACTAAGCGGAAAGGGAATCCCCAGGGCGTATACTTTTTAGTGGTTTCCTTCGTTCTTTTTGTCGATAACCCCCTTAAACCCGTATCCGATGACCGGAGATGACATCCTGCAACTCTTTGCCTACCTGCTTCCCGCCGTGGTGACCGGGGCCGTAGCATTTTATTTTTTCAGATTGCATACCAACAACGAAGAAGGACGACGCAGGTTCCTCCTGCACAAGGACAGCCAGAAGAACACCCTGCCAATCCGCCTTCAGGCCTATGAGCGGATGGCCCTTTTCCTGGAACGCATTTCCATCACCAACCTGGTGGTACGGGTAGCCCCCAAATCTGCAGATAAGGCAGCCTATGAAAGCCTGCTCATACGCACCATCGAAAATGAATTCGAGCACAACCTGTCCCAGCAGATCTATATGACGGATGAATGCTGGAATGTGATCAAGGCCGCGAAAAATGCCACCATACAGGCCATTCGAAAATCAGCCGTTAGCGAGGCTGAAAGTGCCGACAAACTTCGGGAAGACCTCCTGAATGACACCATGGAGAAGTCTTCCCCTTCCGCTACAGCCCTATCCTTTGTAAAAAAAGAAATTGGGGAGCTTTGGTAAGCTCAGCTCAGCTCAGTTCTAATTCACTGCTATCCTCACTCCGGCTGGCGGCATACAGGAACCCGCTTTTCCACCATTTGGTCATTTGTTCCCGGTCAAAGACCAGGGAATTGGTGGTAAGGATGGTCGGGGTGTAGTAGAAGTTGATAAGGGCACCCTGGTAATTGGCCGTAAACTTCCCGATTTTCACATTCTGTTCTTCAATCCGGTCCAGCATAAAACCAAACATGTTGGTCAGCAGGGAAAAGGGGTTTTTTGAAGGCATGCGGTTTATGTGGGTAACCTCCGTATGGAGGATGATGGCATCGACCACCGTTGCCCCCCGATGAATGGCCTCTTCAATGGGAACCATGCAACCCAGTCCCCCGTCCGCGTATTCGCACCCGTTTTTCCGCACCAGGCTCATAAACGGGATGTAGTTGCAGGAGATCCAGATCCATTCACAAAACTCCTCATAGTCAAAATCATTGATGGATTTGTATTCCACC
>JAWWDW010000536.1:0-1908 GCA_033719735.1 Robiginitalea sp.
GCACAGGCACAGGAAAACCTGACTGGCAACGCCCGTGAGCTCTGGGTTGCGGGGATCCGCGACATTCGCAACCAGAGTATCAACCTGCAGGGGATGCTCGATCTGCCCGAGGTTGGAGAGGACGGGAAACTCGTGGCCGCCATCCAGACCGCGATTGCCGCAACGGACGCCCTGGCCGAATGGCTGGAGGCACAGGCCCCTTCCAAGACGGGCCCTTCAGGCATCGGGAAGGAACACTACACCTGGTACCTGCAAAATGTCCACCTGGTACCCCTGACCTGGGAGGACGAGGTCCTGCTCCTGAAACGGGAACTGGCGCGCGCCTGGGCCGCCCTGAAACTGGAAGAGCACCGCAACCGCAACCTCCCCCCGCTTCTGGCTGCCGATTCCCCGGAAGCCTACGATGCCCTGGCGGAGGCCTCTGCCCAAAGTCTGCTCACCTTCCTGGAAGACCAGGATATCGTTACGGTAAAGGATTACTTCGAACCTGCCCTGGATGCGCACCTGGGCAGTTTTGTCCCGGAGGAAACCCGGAATTTCTTCTGGATCACCGCCCATTACGACCCCCGCCCCCTCTATTCGCACTTCTACCATTGGTTTGAACTGGCCCGGATGGATACAGAACCCCACGCCTCTCCCATTCGCCGCGGTCCGCTGCTATACAACATCTTCGATTCCCGGAACGAAGGCACCGCCACGGCCGTGGAAGAGGTGTTTATGCAGGCGGGCCTCTATGACGACAACCCCCGTGTTCGCGAGATCGTCTACATCCTGATTGCCCAAAGGGCTGCGAGGGGACTCGGGTCCCTGTACGCCCATGCCAACGAGATGACTATGGAAGAAGCCGGGGGCATCCACTCCGAATATACCCCACGGGGATGGATGAAAACGGAAAAGGAGCTGCTTCAATTCGAACAGCACCTCTATATGCGGCAGCCCGGGTATGGCACCAGCTATATCACCGGAAAGTACCTGCTGGAACAGACCCTCATGGAATACGCCCGTAAAAAAGAACAGGAGGGGGTGCCCTTCGAGCTGAAAGCGTTCCTCGACCACCTCAACAGTATGGGCAACATCCCCATAACCCTTGGACAGTGGGAAATGACTGGTATGCCCCTGTTCAGCCCGTCCGGTGAAATTCATGCGGCAAAAGAATGAAATCCCACACCATGAGGGAGGGCTGAACCCAGCCTGGAATGGGAGCCCCCATAAATACGATGAAGAATTGCCGTTTTTGGATAAAAAGTTTTTACTTTGGGGATTCAGTTAAAAGACCAGTCCAACCATCGCACGAAAGGGGTCCTTTCCCTTTTGTCACAAAGCCGACCCGAATGAAAATCCGATATGCCCTCCTGCTGGTTATCTCGCTTGCGGCCTGCAAGGACCAGGAGCAAACCGTACAGATGCAACCTCCTGAAATCCCCGTCCTGGAGGTCCAGCAACAAGATGTTCCCATCTACAGCGAGCTGGCCGGACAAATCTACGGCCAAAAAGACATTCCCATCCGCGCCCGGGTGGATGGCCTGATTGAAAAAATCTCCTTTGTGGAGGGCTCTCGCGTCAAAAAGGGCGAACTGCTTTACTCCATAGATCCGGACCCGTATATGGCAGAGGTGGCTTCCAGGGAAAGCCTGCTGGCAGAAGCGCAGACCATGATGGTCAACGCCAAAAATGAACTGGAGCGGTACATCCCGCTGGCCGAGATGAATGCGGTAAGCCAAAGCGACCTGGATGCTGCACAGGCGTCCTACGATGCGGCCGTGGCCAATGTAGATGCTGCAAGGGCCAACCTGAAACAGGCGCGCATCCGCCTGGGCTACTGCTCCATCACCGCCCCCATTGACGGACTGATCGGGGCTACCCAGGCAAGAGAAGGGGAATATGTGGGGCGCAATCCCAACCCCGTGA
>JAWWDW010000537.1:0-1907 GCA_033719735.1 Robiginitalea sp.
GGCCAGGCTGGAGCCCATTCCGGCCTTCCAGTCCAGGTTGTGGTGCGTTATACCGGATAACGGGCCCAGTATGCCCAAAACATCCTCCTGGTACGCACCGGTAACGATCAGGGTTTCACCCGGGCCCGAAGCCCCTGCCTCCCCCAGCAGGTGCTCAAGCACGGTTTTCGCCCCCCAGGGCAACAGGGCCTTTATGTTTCCCATCCGACGGGAGGCCCCGGCGGCCAGGATGAGGGTGATTACGGATTCCACTGGTTTCGGGGGTTGTGCTGTTCTGTTGATTTCAGAGCCTGGGACACAGGTCCCTCCGCAATGCGCTTACACGGATTCATTTGATATACTGGGCCGGGTTCTTTTCGAAGGCGACCTTACAGCCATCGCAGCAGAAATACACCATTTCCCCCTTATACTCAAGTACGTGCTTTGGATTCTTTTTGGAAACCGGTACCTGGCAGACCGGGTTGATGTAGTACTCCTCTGCAAATTTGTCTGCCGGGGCTGTTTCCAGTGGCGTTTCCACTTCCGGCTCCGGAGCCTGTGTTCCCTCCACTTCCACCAGGTTTCCGGTCCTGAAGTGGGCAATGATCTCCGCCAGGATGCTGATGGCCACCTCACTGGCCAGTTTGGCATTGATGTCCAGGCCCACAGGGCTTCTGAGTTGTTCGACCCGCTGCCCGGACACCCCTTCTTTTTTCAAAAACACCTTTACTTCCGCCGCCTTCTTCCTGCTGGCCACAAACCCCACATAGGGCGCCCTGGTCTGCATCGCCTTCAGGACGGATTGTTCGTCGTCCTCCCCCTGGGTAGCCACCAGGATATAGCGGTTCGTAAAATGCCGGTAAGGCGTAAAATCTACGTGGTCGAGCACCTTGTGGGCCATGGGAAACGTCTGGGCATCGGCATCCCGGCCCATGACCGTTACCCTGAAATCGGCAGCTGCAGCCAGGGATGCCAGCTTCCGGGCGATGTTCGATTTTCCCACAACAAGTACTTCAGGCTGGGGGATGACGGCTTCTATGAGTACCTCCACGGTACCTTCGCTTTGGCAAGACATAACGTATTCTTTAAAGTTGGCTGTTTCCCTCGTTCCTCCTTCGGGGGAGATCCGGATGCGCCTGTACCGCTTGGTCCGGATCACCTCAAGGGCTTCCTTGATGACAATACCCCGCACGCATCCCCCTCCGATCCAGCCAATGAGTTCGCCGGATTCCAGGATCAGGGCCTTATCCCCCACTTTTCCCGAAGTCGGGGCGATGCGGTCTATGACCTGGGCGACGGCGAAATTTGCCCCCTTGTCCAGGTACTCCTCCATTTTCAGGGTTAGTTCGTTAAACATCCATCAGTAATTTTTCCAGTTTTAATAGGCTGTCCAGGTTATGGGCCGATTCGAAGGCATCCAGGTGGGGCATTACATTTACCATCCCCTTCTGAATCGGCTGGTAGTCTTTCATCCCTTTCAACGGGTTGAGCCAGATCAGCGTTTTGCATTTCCTGCGGATCGTCCCCACCGCTTCTTTGAGCTGGGTTACGCTTCCGGTCTCCAGGCCATCGCTCAGGATGACCACGATGTGCTTTTGACTCAGGAATTTATGCCCGTACTGGGACAGAAATTCGGTCAGGGATTCCCCAATTTTGGTCCCGCTGGACCAGGAATGCACATTTTTACCGACCGCCTTGAGCACCTGCTGTTCGTTCTGTGCCCTCAGCATGGGGGTCACGTGGGTCAGGTGGGTACTAAAGGTAAAGAATTCCAGTTCTTTGAAGTATTTTCTGAGGACCATAACGTACCGGAGCAGGTAATAGCTATAGGTATCCATGGACCCGCTTACATCCAGCAGAAAAACCACCTTCCGTTTTTCCTTTCGCTTCTTTTTATGGGCCAAATCGAGCATCAGCCCGCCCTTCGA
>JAWWDW010000538.1:0-1898 GCA_033719735.1 Robiginitalea sp.
GCCGAGGTCCGACCAGGCCTCTTCATCCCCGCCCGCCCCATGCAACAGGTAAAGCACCGGGTACTCCCTGCCAGAATCTTCATACCCCGGGGGCAGGTATACCGTGATCCTGCGCTTTTTTTCCAGGCCCGGGGAGTCATACCAGCGTTTGTGAACCGAACCGTGGGGCACGGGCTGCACACCGTACAGGTCTCCCTTTCCTCCGGGGACGATAAATATGTTGAACACCGAGGCCACATCCCGGATCATATGGGCATTGGAGGGGTCCAGGGTACGCACCCCATCCACGAGGAAGTGGTACCAGTACAGTTCAGACGGCAGGGGTCCAGTGGTATAAGTCCAAACACTGTCGGCCCCTTGTTCCATGGCCACTGTGGCCCGGCCAAAGCCTTCCTGGGGCATCCAGTCCCCGGTGAGCTTTACTTCTTCTACATCCGGGGCTTTCAGGCGAAAGGTCACCCGCCCGTCTTCCCCGACTTCGGGGGAAACCAGGGCCTGGTTCATCAGGCTCTCCTGGGCGGCAGAGCTCCACACACTTGAAATCAACAGGATCATAAGAATTTTTTGAAAGGTCTTCATACTTGGCGGTTTACAAGGTTTATAATTCTTAGTCTTTGGGAAGCAACACCCATTTGGAATCTGCGTGTTTCACAATGGAATCCCGGGAATAGCGCAACGGAAAATAGCCGTCCCGGGCCCATAGGTCAAAAAGATTGTCGTAATAGGGGCTTCGGGGATCTCCCGACTGCCCTGGGCTGTTGATCCCGAGGGTACGTTCCCAGTCGCCCACCGGAATGATCACCCTAAAGGTGGCCCCGCTGGACTGGTTGTAATTGTTCCCGGTGGAACCCGGGGTATAGCCATTGCCTCCACGGGGAAGCGGCCCGAGGTCCCAGCCCCTGCTCAGGCTGTCGGCCACCAGGCTGCTGAGCGGATGTGAAATTTCAATATGCTTAAGGGCTTCCTGCCCGTACTCCCACCGGCCCATATCCGGGCCCAGGCGTTCGGTGAGCTCCGAAAGTCCCATTTGGAACGCTTCTTTGAGGAATTCATCGCGCGCCTCCGGGGTCCGGAAATGAGTCCCGGGTTCTCGTATCCACTGCAAGATCCTTTCCAGTTGCAACCACCTCAGGTAGTCTTTTGCAGCTTCAGGTATAAACCTCTGGTCCGCAAGATCGCCTATGGCATTTTCCCAGGCAACATAGATGGCAGCTGGGACGGACCCCGGTTCCAGGCGGAAGTCCCAGTCCATCAAAAGGGCACGGGCGGCACCGGCCTTTCCATCAAGCGACAGGTCCTTCAGATACGGTACCAGCTCCCGGGCGGGTAGGGAGAGATAATCCACCTGAAGGCTTTTCATGGCTTCCAAATCCAAGGGACCCTCCCTCCCGAGGACTTCCTCAATCCGATTTCCCCGGAAAGGGTCGGACCAGGAATACCCGATGGCTTCCCAATGGTCGTAATCCTCCGGGGTCACATTTTGGTTGGCTGTCGCGATAAACCCCGAATCCGGATTCAGGGAATGGGGTTTCTCCACAATGGGCAGGTAGCCGTCCCATTCATAGCGGCCGTCCCCCGGAACCGGCACCATCCCCGAGAAATTCTTCCGCACCGGGGCGATGCCCACGGCCTGCCACCCGATATTGCCGTCCGTATCGGCCCAAACCATGTTCTCGCCCGGGATATGGCTGTAATTGCACGCCTCCCGGAATTCCTCCCAGGTTTTTGCCTGGTCCATCCGGAGGGACGCGAGGTAGGGTGCGCCTCCCGGCTCCAGCCAGGCACATCTCACGGCATAGGCCTTGTGGTTCTTTTCATCCTCATAAACGACAGGGCCGTGACGGGTATACTTCAGTTCCACAGCATGGTCGGACTTGCCTTTGACAGGGATGGATTCC
>JAWWDW010000539.1:0-1895 GCA_033719735.1 Robiginitalea sp.
CAGCGGGCGGACAGCATCGTCCGGGGGATGCTGCAACACAGCCATCGTGGGGACGGCAAAAAGGAACCCACCGACCTCAACGCCCTGGCGGACGAATACCTACGGTTGGCCTACCATGGGTTGCGAGCCAAGGACAAGTCCTTTAACGCTGCTGTGGAAACGGATTTTGACCCCGGGTTGCCCCTTGTGAGCGTGGTGCCCCAGGACATCGGACGGGTGTTATTGAATCTACTTACCAATGCGTTTCACGCGGCAGGCGAACGGGTCGCAACGGCAGCAGAGGGGTATCAGCCCACCATCTGGGTAAGCACCCGAAAAACCGACGAGGGTGTGGAAATCTCAATCCGGGACAACGGGGGCGGCATCCCTGAGGATATCAAGGATAAGATTTTCCAGCCCTTCTTTACCACCAAGCCCACCGGTGAAGGAACGGGCCTGGGGCTTTCCATGAGCTATGACATCATCACAAAAGGACATGGAGGCACCCTGGAAGTACAAACAACGCAAGGCAAGGGTGCTACCTTTACCATAACACTCAAGGACCAAACCTGAACGCTTTGATCAAGAACTATTTTTTTAAAATCCTTTTTTTCCAGATTCTGTATGTAGCCGGGTTGCCTGTTCTGTCTGCCCAGGATAACAGGCTCTCTGAACTACTGGAGCAACTCGAGACGGCAGCGACTGACAGCGCACGCGTTTACCTCAACAAACAGCTTGGCTACTATTACCAGGACCTCAATCAACCTAAAGCCCTCGAATACTTTGAAGACGGTATGGAAGCAGCCATCCGGGCCGGAGACAGCCTGCAAATGGCAAACCTGCATTTCAGCATGGGGTATACCTATGGTGCCATGGATGAATTGCCGGAATCCCTGGAGAATTATCTTGAAGCGCTTCGGATTTACGAAGCCCTGGACGATTCGTGGCGGTTGGTGAACACCTACATGTCCCTGGCAAACCTGTACCTGAAAAACAACGACATCCCAAAACAACGGGAATACCTGGACCAGGCAGAAGCGTATTTGATCAGGGAGAATGACAGCATCCAACTCAGCGAATTGTACAATCACAGAGGGGTGTTGCTTGACCAACAGGGTGAACTGGATTCCGCCCTGGTGTATTTGGAAAAGGGACTGCTGATCGCCTATGATACCGGAAATGCAGGAACGATTGGGTCTTCACTTATCAATTTGGGGCTTACCCTGAAGCACCTCGGCAGGACCGGGGAGGCCCTTGAAAAATTCAGGGAAGCCCTGCCCATTTATGAGTCCAGGGAGGATTTTTTCGGGTTGACCATCCTGTATAACAACCTCGGGGCCACATATTTGCAGCAAGGAAAGTACGACCTGGCGGAGGAATCTTTCAGACAGAGTATTTCATATTCCCGCCAGGCAGGTATGGCTCAGGGCCTCCTGGAGAATTACAAAAACCTTTCAGAATTGTTTGAGAAGCAGGGAGATTACCAACAGCAGGTCGCTTATTTGGAAAGGTACCATTCCCTGAAAGACAGCCTTTTCACGGTTGAGAAGGAAAACCAGCTGACAAAGCTTGAAAGCGACTATGTCATCGAAAAGAAAAACCTGGAACTCGCCTCAAGGGAATCTGCACTTGAGAAGGAAAAGGCACAAAACATCACCTACATTGCACTGCTGGCTTTCAGCATCATTATCGCTGTCTTGTTATTGGTCTACTACACACGATCCAGAAAAAGGAATCAGTTATTGCTTTCCAAAAACGAATTGATCAATACCCAGAAAGCGACACTGGAGAAAACACTGTCAGACTTAAAAGCCACCCAGGCCCAACTGATCCACGCCGAGAAAATGGCCTCCCTGGGGGAACTCACCGCCGGTATCGCCCATGAGATCCAGAACCCGCTGAACTTTGTGAACAAC
>JAWWDW010000540.1:0-1891 GCA_033719735.1 Robiginitalea sp.
CCCTGCTCGCGGATTTAAGCAGTTGTGGACCACGGGAGAAGACGCTGGGAGCCTCATTTAAATAAGGAAGATCCATGGGTTCAGACAGGTTTCAAAATCTAAACAAAAATGCGGGTAAGGCGGTATTTTTGTATTTTTGCCGGCAGTATGAAAAAGGTAGTCGTCGGACTTTCGGGAGGCGTGGACAGCAGCGTGGCCGCCTTGCTTTTAAAGGAGCAGGGATATGAGGTCATTGGACTCTTTATGAAGAACTGGCATGACGATTCGGTCACCATTTCCAAGGAGTGCCCCTGGTTGGACGACAGCAATGATGCCCTGATCGTGGCTGAAAAGCTCGGCATCCCATTCCAGACGGTTGACCTGAGCGCGGAGTACAAGGAACGGATCGTGGATTATATGTTCCGGGAGTACGAACAGGGCCGCACCCCGAACCCCGATGTCCTTTGCAACCGGGAAATCAAGTTTGACCTGTTCCTGAAGCTGGCCATGGACCTGGGGGCGGATTTTGTAGCCACGGGGCACTATTGCCGGAAGGAATCAGTTGTGGGTGAAGACGGAAAATCCATCCACCGCCTGCTGGCCGGGAAAGACCCAAACAAGGACCAGTCCTATTTCCTCTGTCAGTTAAACCAGGAGCAGCTTTCCAAAGCGCTTTTTCCCATAGGAGGGTTATTGAAGTCTGAAGTAAGGGAAATCGCGACTGCCCATGGCCTGATCACGGCGGACAAAAAGGATTCCCAGGGCCTCTGTTTCATCGGGAAGGTACGGTTGCCCGAATTCCTGCAACAGCAACTGCAGCCCAAAAAGGGCCCTATTGTGGAAATTCCGGCCGGAGCCACCCAGTTCCATACCACCCCACCTGCATTCGGCAGCCGGGAAGAGGAGCTTGCCTTTCATGCGGCCACCCCTGAACTGAGTCCCGCAGATGGCAAGGTGGTGGGCAACCACCCCGGGGCACATTTCTTCACCATAGGCCAGCGCAAAGGCCTGGACGTGGGCGGCACCCCGGAACCGCTTTTTGTCATTCAGACGGATGTTGCACAGAACATTATTTATACCGGGCAGGGCAAGTCCCACCCCGGACTGTATCGGCGCACGCTCTTTGTAGCCGAGGAGGACCTGCACTGGGTCCGTCCGGACCTGGCCCTGGAACCGGACCAGGAAATGCAGGTACAGGCCCGAATCCGGTACCGGCAGGAATTGCAGCCTGCTGTCCTGTATAAGATCGGCAGTGGCCTGTATGTGGATTTCAAAGATCCCCAATCGGCCATCACCCCGGGGCAGTTCGTTGCCTGGTACAAGGGGGAGGAGCTTATCGGCTCCGGAGTGATCGCCTGACCCCTATCTTTGTCACAAATTCAATTTAGGTTTCCATGAGTCACAAAATCACGGAATTATTCGACATCAAATACCCCATCGTACAGGCGGGCATGATCTGGGCCAGTGGCTGGCGCCTGGCTTCGGCTGTGGCCAATGCCGGCGGGCTGGGCCTTATCGGGGCCGGGAGCATGTATCCGGAAGTATTGCGGGAGCATATCCAAAAGTGCAAAAATGCCACATCCGCTTCCTTTGGGGTCAATGTCCCCATGCTCTACCCGCAGATCGAAGCGATCATGGACATCATTGCAGGGGAAGGGGTCAAAATCGTATTTACCTCTGCCGGAAACCCGAAGACCTGGACCCCCTTTCTGAAGGAGCACGGGATTACCGTCGTCATCGCGCAGCGCACCGGACTGGGGCAGCGACTGACCGATGCGGATCTGCGTCAAGGTATTCGAACTGCCAACCACGTTCGTCGCCAGCTGCGCAAACTTCGCGAGCTTGTCTACTGCGCAGGAACAAGTCCGTTGCCGGCGCTCGAAATGCAAATCGCAGAGATGTTAGCCATTCA
>JAWWDW010000541.1:0-1875 GCA_033719735.1 Robiginitalea sp.
CCTGAGGGATACCTCAAAAGTAGCATATTTGGAAAGCAGGGCAAATAGTGCGTCTCAATTCTGAATCAGGAGATTTTAAAGGATTTTCTTTTGAATCCCTTCAACATTTAGTTCCTTTATATGAGAAACTGCCAGGCAAACGGTACTATGAAAATCCTGACACAGGAACAGCTCTACCAGGCGGACCGGGAGACGCTCTCCAGGGAGGGGATCCCCAGCGAAGCCCTGATGGAACGCGCCGCGACCCAGGTCTTTGAATGGATTCACCACCGGTTGCAGGGAGCCCCGACCCATATCCATATCTTTTGCGGGATTGGCAACAACGGGGGTGATGGCCTGGTGGTCGCGCGGCACCTGAAGCAGCACGGTTACCATTTGACGGTGTATATCGTCAAATACAGCGAATACCGGTCCGATGATTTTTTGACCAACCTGAAACGACTCAAGGAACAGGATGTATGGCCCACCTACCTGGATGCCGCATCCCCGATCCCGGAAATCCCCCCTTCCGACCTGGTCGTGGATGCGGTCTTCGGGATCGGGTTGAACCGCCCGCCTGCTGCCTGGGTTGGTGCCTTGTTCCGTAGCCTGAATGCTTCAGGGGCCTTTATCCTTGGTATCGATATGCCTTCGGGCCTTTACATGGGAGCGGTGCCCCGGGACCCTGAAACTGTCATCAGGGCAGACTACCTATTGACCTTCGGCGCTCCCAAACTCGTTTTCTTCCTACCCCAGACAGGTGGTTTTATCAAGCGGTGGGAAGTCCTTGATATTGGACTGGACTCGGATTTTATGGCAAATTTGGAGGTGGAAAATGAGTATTACGGCGCCGGCCTGGTACAGGCGTTTTACCGCCCCCGGGAACGGTTTTCCCATAAAGGGACGTATGGGCATGCGCTCATCCTGGGAGGAAGCCACGGCAAGATAGGAGCCGTTGCCCTGGCGGCCCGGGCAGCCCTTCTCAGCGGGGCCGGACTGGTCACTGCCTGTGTCCCGGACTGCGGCTATCTGCCCTTGCAGGCCCAATTACCGGAAATCATGGTATGGACCACCCCTGGAGCGGAGGTGCATGTGGAATTTCCCAGCGAGATAAGCGGTTATGTGGTGGGAGCCGGCATGGGCCTGGGCACTTCTGAAGCCACTTCCAGGGCTTTTCTGGACTGGCTGGGACGACAAACAGAACCGCTACTCCTGGATGCCGATGCCCTGAATATTTTGAGCCGGTATCCGGAATCCCTTAAGGACATCCCCCCGGACAGCATCCTGACGCCCCACCCCGGAGAACTTCGACGGCTGATAGGGGACTGGAAGTACGATTTCGAAAAACTTCAGAAGGCCAGGGATTTTTCCAAATCCCATCGGTGTGTTCTGCTGATCAAAGGGGCGCATACCCTGGTAATGTATAGCGGAAAGGGCTATGTGAATTCAAGTGGAAACCCCGGGATGGCCACGGCAGGCAGCGGGGATGTGTTAAGCGGGATGATTACCGGGTTGCTCGCCCAGGGATACGCTCCCCTGCACGCGGCGCTGATGGGGGTATACCTGCACGGGAGGGCTGGTGATCTGATGGCGGCCCAAACCGGGTATGAAGCCCTGACGGCTACGGGGTTGTTGTCGGGGATATCGGGGGCTTTCAGGGAGCTTACAGCCGCCTTTTACAGGGATCCAGAGGATTCCCCGGACCGGGATGAAACCCGGTACTAGTTCGTCAGGAGGGTTTAGGGGGCGGACCTATTCCGGATTGCTGAGGATGACTTTCTTGCGGACCCACTCCATCCCCTTGTGGTAGTCCACGAAGAATTTCATGGGTTTTTTATAGAAGAGTTTCTCAATGTGGAAATTATGCATGTCCACTTCCTTGTTGGAGACCACTGC
>JAWWDW010000542.1:0-1874 GCA_033719735.1 Robiginitalea sp.
GAAATAGTTTCATAACACAGGTTTTCAGTCCGGCCGTTCAGTGGGCCGGGGTAGATTTGGGTAGGTTAAAAGTACCAGAACCCTCGTGCAGGTCCGAATTTTTTCGACCATTCACCCATCCTTAACGGCCTGGTGCATCGGCTTCTTTCAGCATTCCGATCAAAGGGCCTTTTTCCCGGAGGAATTACCCGATGACCTCAAATTGTTTTATCTTACTCCCATGAAAGAAATAGACGAGGCCAGCTACCGGGCCGAACCTGAAACGCGCCTGTCTGAGAGGAATACCCTTGAGGATTTCGGGCTGAGCAATAAGAAACTCGAGCGAAAATTGCGCAAAGTCAGGCAGGACCTGGGAGATTTTCAGGACAAGATGTATGCCCACGGAAAATATGCCGTCCTGGTATGCCTGCAGGGGATGGACACGGCTGGGAAAGACAGCCTCATCCGGGAGGTCTTCAAGGATTTCAATGCCCGGGGGGTAGTCGTCCACAGCTTCAAGGTACCCACGGAGCTGGAGCGGAAGCACGATTACCTTTGGCGGCATTACCTGGCCCTGCCGGCCCGTGGCAAATTTGGGGTTTTCAACCGGACCCACTACGAAAATGTACTGGTCACCCGTGTCCATCCGGAATACATCCTGGGCGAGTACCTTCCCGATGTCACTTCCACGGAGGATATAGACGAGGCTTTCTGGGAACGGCGGTTCCGCCAGATCAATGATTTTGAACGTCACCTGTCTGAGAGCGGTACCCTGATCTTCAAGTTCTTTATGCATATTTCCAAGGAGGAACAGCGTCAGCGCCTGCTCAGGCGGCTTCGATTGCGCCGGAAGAACTGGAAATTCTCACCTGCGGACCTGGACGAGCGGGAGCTTTGGGACCGCTATCAGGAGTGTTACCAGGAGGCCATTCAGAAAACGACCACGAAGCACGCGCCCTGGTATATCGTGCCTTCGGACAGCAAGGAGGGGGCCCGGCTGATCGTGGCCAGTATCCTGTTGCAGGTCCTGGAAGGTTTCGAGGATATACGGGAACCGGAACTGGAACCGGAGGTAAAGGCCAACCTGGACAAGTATATCAAAGAACTTAGAAAAGGAAAGTAAACATGGTGCATATAACTGACGGCCCCGGGGCGAAATTCACTGGACGAAACAGGGCTGCTTTTCTATGCCTCTTCTTTGTGATGGTACTCCAGGGGGTTTCTGCCCAGCAGGAAGATGCTGAGATGCTGCGGAAGATTTACACCGCTTCCCTTACGGAAGGAAAAGCCTACGACTGGCTGAACCACCTTTCCAATCAGATCGGGGGGCGTCTGTCAGGGAGTGTTCAGGCACAACAGGCCGTGGACTATACGCGTAAAGAACTGGAACAGCTCGGACTTGACAAGGTCTGGCTGCAACCTGTGATGGTGCCGAAGTGGGTACGGGGGACGGCTGAATTCGCCTACATTGAAAGCGAACCCGGAATTACCAACAACGTGCCGGTTTGTGCCCTTGGCGGTTCAGTGGCAACACCTGGCGGGGGAATCAAAGCCCGTGTGGTGGAGGTACAGGGAGTGGAAGAACTCGAGAAGCTCGGCAGGGAGGCCATTGAAGGCAAAATCGTTTTTTACAACCGCCCCATGGACCCTACCCTGATCAATACCTTCCAGTCGTATTCCGGTTGTGTGGACCAACGCTATTCGGGTGCGGCAGAAGCAGCGAAATTCGGGGCCGTGGGGGTGATCGTCCGTTCGATGAACCTGCGCCTGGACGATTATCCGCATACGGGGTCCATGAGTTACGGAGACCTGTCGCTTCAGGAACGCATCCCTGCTGCGGCCATCAGTACCAACGGGGCCGAACTGCTCAGTACGACCCTGAACCTGAATCCTGA
>JAWWDW010000543.1:0-1868 GCA_033719735.1 Robiginitalea sp.
GGGAAGGCGAATACACGTTATGACCTTAGCCATATTCCGGAACTTTATGAAACGAATTGTACTTGCGGTTTTTTTACTGGCCTGTGCCATCCCGGCCGTGGGGCAGCAGGAGTCCAAATCGGATGTGAAAGTGAAAATCTTCACCCATGAAGAGCGGGACAACCTGCAGCTCTGGTACCACGAACAGGTAAAACGCATGGAGCTTTCCGAGGAGAAAGAATCCCAGTATCAAAGCATCCTGATTTACTACATCGCCAAGATCACCCGCCTGGACGACAAGGACCAGGACCTCTCCAAAGCAGAATTCAAAGCGCAGTTGAATTCGTTCCTCGACAAACAGGATAAAGACCTGCGGGAAATCCTCACTGAGGAACAATTCGCCATCCACAAAGAGATCTATGGGGAATTCCTGAGATCGGCCTACAACCGCTGGGGCATCGAAGAGTGATTGAGCTTCCTACAAAGTATTATCGATGATCTCCTGAACCACCTCCGGGTTGAGCAGGGTACTGATGTCGCCGAGGTCTGAGGGGTCGCCCCCGGCGATCTTCCGAAGGATGCGCCTCATGATTTTTCCGCTGCGCGTTTTGGGCAGGCCGGACACAAACTGGATCTTGTCCAGCTTGGCAATGGGGCCGATCTGCTCGGTGATTTGCTGGTTGATCTCCCGCCTTAAGTTGTCCCGGTCCCTGCCTTCCCCGGTTTCCTTCAGGATCACAAACCCATAGAGGGCATTCCCCTTGATGTCATGGGGGAAGCCTACAATGGCGGACTCTGCCCCGGCCGGGTGTTCGTGGATGGAGTCCTCGATGGGGGCCGTCCCCAGGTTGTGGCCGGAGACGATGATCACATCGTCCACGCGGCCGGTGATCCGGTAATACCCAACCGCATCCCGCATGGCCCCGTCCCCGGTGAAGTATTTGTTCTCAAACGTGGAGAAATAGGTGTTTCGGTACCGCTCGTGATCCCCCCAGATGGTCCGGGCCATGGAAGGCCAGGGAAACTTGATGCACAGGCGGCCCGAGACCTGGTTGCCGGGGATTTCATTTCCGTCGTCATCCATCAGGGCCGGCTGTACCCCGATAAAGGGCAGGGTGGCATAGGTAGGGGTGGTCGGCGTGACAAACGGGATGGGAGAGATCATAATGCCCCCGGTCTCGGTCTGCCACCAGGTATCCACGATGGGGCTTTTCCCCTTCCCGACGTTGTTGTTGTACCAGTGCCAGGCCTCCTCGTTGATGGGTTCCCCTACGGAACCCAATACCTTCAGGGAGGAGAGGTCGTATTTTTCCACATACTCCAGGTTTTCCTTGGCCAGGGCCCGTATGGCGGTGGGGGCCGTATAGAACTGATTGACCCGGTGTTTTTCAACCACCTCCCAGAAGCGCCCGAAATCCGGGTAGGATGGTACCCCTTCGAACATCAGGGTGGTGGCGCCGTTGGCCAGCGGCCCGTACACGATGTAGGAATGGCCGGTAATCCAGCCAATGTCTGCCGTACACCAGTAGACATCATCTTCCCGGTACTGGAAAATATTCTTGAAGGTATAGGCTGCATAGACCATATACCCGCCGCAGGTATGCACCATTCCTTTCGGTTTTCCGGTGGAACCGGAGGTATACAGAATAAAGAGCGGATCCTCCGCATCCATGATCTCAACCTCACAGGTAGGGGATGCTTCTTTGAGAAGCGGCGCCAGCCAAAGGTCCCTCCCCTCCTCCATGTGAACCTCGCCCCCGGTGCGCTGGACCACCAGCGTGGTTTCCACCCCCGGGCATTGCTTCAGGGCTGCATCCACAATGCCTTTCAGGTCGATGGTTTTCGCCCCCCGGAAGGAACCATCCGAGGTGATGACCATCTGGCAATCA
>JAWWDW010000544.1:0-1867 GCA_033719735.1 Robiginitalea sp.
ATGACCAGAGCCAGGCAGACCGGGGGCGGTTTTCAGCCACCAAACGCCGGGACATTCACATAATCCGGATCGGAAACGAGCGCTATGAGATCCCGGAGGCGGTCATCTACGGTGGATAATGTTTAAATCAAAAACCTAAGAATATGACTTCTTTTTCAATTAAAAAACAGCTCTTTCACAGCACACCAATCCGGAGGATGAAAGAAAGCCTACAGTTTTTTGGAGTACTTTTTGCCGGGGCCCTGATGGCCTCCTGTGGAGCCGTATATACAGACGGAAGCTCCGGGCAGGGAGGCGGTTCTGTATCGCAGCTCCCTGAAAGTGGTATAAGGACCCAACGGATCTATATCCCCTCAGGTTCGAACAGCACCTCCGTCCAGGGCAGTATCCGGGGTCGGGAAGGGGTGGACTACCTGCTCCAGGCCCGGGCCGGCGACTACCTGAATATCAGCATGGCTTCCCAGCAGGGAACACCCTATTTCAACATTATGGAACCAGGGGAACAGTATGTGGCCATCCATAACGGTTCCACAAGGGGCAACCAGTTCGAAGGGACTGCCCAAAGGACCGGGGAATACCGGATCCGGGTCTACCAGATGGGAAATGCGACAGAACGCGGGGAACGGGCCTCCTACCGCCTGGAGGTAATCAAATCTTCCAACACGGGATCCTCCCAGGCTGGCGGAGGGGACAACTTCCAGGCCGCAGGCCAAATCCTGTGCAGCCTTGGGGACGGCAGGTCGCGGCAGTGTGAATTCGGCGTGGTAAGGCGAAGCCCGGGGGACGCAGATGTCACCGTATTCCGGACGGACGGCAGCAGGCGGATCATCTATTTCCAGAACGGCAGGGCTGTAGGGTATGACCGGAGTCAGGCAGACCGGGAGCGCTTTACTGCAACCAAAGTCGACGATCTTTATATTGTAAGGGTGGGCAATGAACGGTATGAAATCCCAGAGGCCGTCGTCTACGGCGGATGATCCAAAAACCGGAATATCGCGTATATGTTTATAGAACGTTAAAAGAGCCAATTTAGAAAGGCTTGTATACATCACTAACCCACAAAATTTAAACTTTTATGAAAAATGTATTTAGGAGTGTTTTGCTCACGATGGCACTGGCATTGAGTTTCTCAGTGATCTCCTGCAAGGAAAGCACCAAGGAGAAGATCAAAGAAGCCGAAGAAGCCGTGGTGGAAGACACCAGGGAAGCTGCCGAACAAGTTGGAGAGGCTGCTGAAAATGCCGGCAATGCGGTCAAGGAGGCAGCGGAGGATGCAGCCCAGGCCGTACGCGATGAAATCAAAAAGGTACGCGTACAGTTTGATTCCGGGGCCAGCAGCAAGACCGTGGAAAGCAGCATTACCGGATATGAAACCGTGGACTACCTGCTCAACGTGAAGGAAGGGCAGCTCATGAACATCAGCATGGCCACCCAGCACGGGGCTACCTATTTCAACCTCATGGAACCCGGGGAAGAATACGAAGCCATCTTTGTAGGCCAGACTTCCGCTGCAGGGAACCAGTATGAAGGGGTTGCCGCTGAAAGCGGGGACTACACTGTCCGGGTCTATATGATGCGCAGCGCTGCCCGCCGGGGGGAGACTGCCGATTACCGGCTCGAGATGATCGTCGGGAATTAATAGGCGATCCCACCGCCTGGCACTCCTACAAACAATCCTAAAAAAGTCGAATCAAAAACAAAAAATAAGATCGTATGAAAATCGCATTCAAGAGTTTATCCATCCTCCTGGCACTGACCTTCAGCCTATCCTTTGTTTCCTGCAAGCAGGGAGCCAAAGAAAAGGCAGCAGAAGCTGAAGAAGCCGTCGTGGAAGGGACCCAGGAAGCCGCAGAGGCTGTTGAGGAAG
>JAWWDW010000545.1:0-1866 GCA_033719735.1 Robiginitalea sp.
CAATGACGAGTTTACCCTGGTAGAAACCAATCTGGTACAGCGCTTTCCTGTAGAAGGAGGCAAGACCCGGCAGGTTACCTATGAACTGGTCAACGGAGAGAATAGCCGGGTATTCCGGGTAAAAAACGTAACCGAGTACTAGGAATCAACACATAGAGAAATAGAATGCCGGGATATCCCCGGCATTTTTCTTAGTATCAGGCAAAGATTCCCGAAATTCGATAGTATCCTATGGCGCCTTTTCAACCACGTCCATGACGCATCGAAACCCAAGGTGCCCCATGCCCGTATCAGGGGTGGTGCGCATCCTGCGGGCTACCCGGTATCCGCTGCAGTAGCTGTCACTGCAGAGGTAAGACCCGCCCCTGACGACGAACTTTTCTGCGAGGGGGTCCCCGGGATCAAATGATTCCGCAGGACCGGTAGGGTCGTATGACTCTTCGGGCGAGAGCTCCATCGAATAGGCATCTGAACGGTACTTGTCCTGGCACCATTCCCACACATTTCCGGCCATGTCGTAGAGTCCGTAGCCATTGGCGGGGTAGCTCCTGACGGGGGCCGTCCGGACGTAGCCGTCCAGGGAATCATTCCGAAAGGGGAAAACGCCCTGCCAGAAATTTGCTTTGGTGGACGCCTCCTGGGATGGTGTATTCCCCCAGGGATAGATCGGGTCCTCCAGCCCGCCCATGGCAGCCCATTCCCACTCAGCTTCGGTGGGAAGTCTTTTCCCAACCCAGTTGGCATAGGCCCTTGCGTCCTCCAGGGAAACATGCACCACCGGGTGGTCCATCCGCCCTTCCAGGGAACTCCCGGGTCCTTCCGGATGCCTCCAGTTTGCTCCCAGGGTCCATTCCCACCACTGGGTGAGGTCGCGGAGGTCCACCGGCCCGTCCGTGGGCCGAAAAACCAAAGATCCGGGCTGAAATATGGAATCCGGGGGCTTGGGGGTATTTGGGGGAAGCTCTTGTTTCATGACTTCCCAGTCCAGCTCCCGCTCCGCCGTGGTCACATATCCCGTGGCTTCCACAAATTTCGCAAACTCGGCATTGGTCACCTCTGTTTTATCCATAAAAAAGGGCGACACCCCAACCTTGCGACGGGGGTACTCATCCGGTTCTGCCCATTCGGATTTTCCGCCCATCAAAAAACTCCCGGCGGGGATATATACCATTTCCTCAGGAGCGGTAGCCATTTGCGGCCTTACCTGTTGCTTTTCTTCCTTACAGCTGAGAAGCAAGCTGCCCGCCAGAATCCAAGTGATGAGTGTAGGGATAGCCTTCATCTGGTCCGAAATCTGTATCTTCTGGTTGTTTAATCAGGAGGGTAAGTTAGAGAAACTCTCAGACTTATACTGGCATCACTCCAATATTTTGAAAACCGCATCTGATTCCTATACCGAAATTCAAAAATTCACACAGTGGTGGGTGTGGGCTTTTCTGGCGGGATTGTTCCTGTTACCTGTATATGGTATCTACAAACAGGTATTCGTCGGGCAGCCGTGGGGTAGCAACCCCATGTCTGACACCGGGCTCTGGATCTTTCTGCTTGGAACATTGGCCATTATGGTGTTCTTCCTCTACATCGAATTGCGAACAGAAATCGATCAGCGCGGCATTCGGGTCAGACTTCGGCCCATTGCCAAAAACACATTTACCTGGGACCAAATAGAAAAAGTGGAACCCATCACCTACGGCTTTGTAGGGTACGGGCTGCGGTTTAGTTTTAAATACGGGACGGTCTATAACATTCGCGGCAATAAAGGCCTGGCTGTAGATCTCAAAGATGGAGGGCGCTTTGTGATCGGCACCGGGCAGCCGGAAAAAATGGAGGCGTTCCTCAAGGAGCTGGGCAAACTTTAAGGCTGGA
>JAWWDW010000546.1:0-1859 GCA_033719735.1 Robiginitalea sp.
GAAGGCACTTGCAGAGCTGATCCGCTCTTTTCCCCAAGACGCCCTGGCTGCCCATACCGTGGCAAGGCTGCGCGGGAAGGACTACGCCGGGAACCTGCCGGCGATCAGCGATGAAGTGGTATATCCGGAATTGAATTAGGTCCCTGTTGAAATGAAAAAGCCAAAAAGAATAGGGGCGTCCGAAAAGTGGGATTAAGGCGTATATATTTTAACGTAGACGGAAACTTTTGGTTACATAAACTTGAAATCATGAAAATCACGCATTGGGCCTCAGCCCTCCTCCTCTCCGTAGCCCTGGTGCTGGCCGGATATTTTATCGGCAACCTGCAGGTAAACGGAAAAAAGTTTGACAGGTATGTAACCGTCAAAGGACTCTCTGAACGCGAAGTCCCGGCGGATCTGGCGGTATGGCCCATCAACATCGCACTCACCGGAAATGATTTGCAGGAGCTAAGCCGTCGTATTGAATCCCAGAATGAGGCCGTTTACAAATTCTTCGTCGACCGGGGCTTCGGGCCGGAAGAAATTACCAGGGGGGCGGTCAATATCAATGACGCCAGGGCGAATATTTACAATCCACAGGCGCAATCCAGCGCCAACCGGTACCTGGCCAAATCGGAATTCACGGTCCGCACTTCAGACATCCCCAAACTACAGCGGGCCCTTACCGAGTCCCTGGAGCTATTGTCCCGCGGCATCGTCATGGGCTCCAAAAACGAATGGCAGCCCATTGAATACATTTTTACCGGCCTTAATGACCTGAAGCCGGAAATGATTGAAGAGGCCACAAAGAATGCCCGGGAGGTGGCCGCCAAGTTTGCCCGGGATTCGGACGCCGAGGTAGGGGAGATCCGCGTGGCGCGACAGGGCTTGTTTTCCATCACCAACAGGGATGCCAACACCCCCCAGATCAAAAAAGTCAGGGTGGTCTCCACCATTGATTTTCAACTGGAGGACTAAACCTGCTCCCCGGAAGTCAGCTCCGTAAAAAGGTTTTCGAGGTTTTTTGTTTTACGGCTCAGTTGCAGGGTTTTCAGTTGGTTGTCATGGGCAAAGTCAAAGATGACCCCCCTCATGTCCTTTGAAGTGGAAAAACTGATTTCATAGACAAACCCGCCCGTATTCCGAACCGCTTCCACATGTGGGAGGCGTTGCAACAACACCTCTTCCACCCGATAGTCGAATTCCACCTCCACTACCTGGGTTTCGTCCTTACGCAGGGCTTCCAGGGACGTATCCGCCACCAGCCTTCCCTTGTTGATGATCAGTACCCGGTCACAGACGGCCTCCACTTCCTTCATGATATGGGTGGAGAGCAGGATGGTTTTTTCTTCTCCCACCTGACGGATCAGCCTGCGGATTTCAAGGAGCTGGTTGGGGTCCAGGCCGGTGGTGGGCTCATCCAAAATCAGTACCTCCGGCTGGTGGATCAGGGCCGCAGCCAACCCAACCCTTTGGCGGTACCCTTTGGAAAGCTGGCCGATCTTTTTGTGGGCTTCCGGCCCCAGCCCGGTTTGCGCGATCACTTCTTCGATCCTGCTTTTAGGTACCGCGTATACCGAAGCGTTGAAGGAAAGGTATTCCTTCACATAGAGTTCCAGATACAGGGGGTTGTGTTCGGGCAGGTAGCCCAGGCTGCGCTGGACTTCCCTGGGCTGCTCCACTACATCGTACCCGTTTACCCTGGCCGTGCCCGAATCCGCTTTGTGATAGGTGGTCAGGATTTTCATCAGGGTGGACTTCCCGGCTCCATTTGGACCGAGGAACCCCACTACTTCTCCTTTTTGGATTGAAAAGGAGACATCGTCAAGGGCTTTCTGGGAACCAAATTGTTTGCTCAGGTGCGCTACCTCTATAGA
>JAWWDW010000547.1:0-1847 GCA_033719735.1 Robiginitalea sp.
CCCCACATCCTCGTCTTCCTGACGCCCGCGGAGCATCCGTTCCTTGTCGATGATAAACACATAGGGGGTGGCCAGGGTTTCATCCAAAGACAGGTCTGTTTTCAGGCTTGCAAACAACTCCCGTATTTGTACCGGCTCCCCGTAGACAAAACGCCAGTTCCCGGTATCCGTAAAAGACGCCAGTTCCTTTGTAAGTTCTGAAACGGCCTGTTGCTGTCCCTGGGGAACGACCATCACCACCTGAAAATCTTTGAATTCGTAGAATGGCTTATAGATTTTCTGGTTCAGGTTGAAGGCATTTCCCTTTTTGGATGCCAGGTCGGTGCCCAGGAAGCCCAGAATACTGATTTTGCCTTCCAGGCGCTCTTCTCCGGAAAAGGCGTCGAGTTCCCCGACATTTTCCGTCAGGATCGGCAGTCTTCCAAAATTGGTGACCCCGGATGCAAAGAACATGTAGACCACCAGGGGAAGGATAAAAAGAACCGTTAAAACAAAGGTCTTTTTCATAGCAGAACGCAGGATACAAAAATAAAAAAGACGGCTTTTAAACCGTCTTTAAATACTGTTAATTCCCTTTTAGAAATTCCACTTTACAAAGCCGTCTTTCCACACATTGTAAATGTAGTCCGCTTCAAAAAGCAGGATAAAGATCAAATAGCTCACCAGGAAGATCGGCGTCCAAACAACGGCCCGCCTCAGGGAGCTTTTCTCGTCTCTCAGGTGCATGAAGTCCCAGGCGATGTAGTAAGCCTTGACCAGGGTGAGCAGGATAAAGATCCAGTTGAGCAGCTTCATCCCGACCAGGGAATTGCCCGTCAGCACGTCCGGTTTGGTGATACCGAGGGCCACCTCGATGGCTGTGACAATGGAAAGGAAGATAAGTACGCCCCAGATCTTGGTGGTATTGGATTTGAATTTAACAAGTCCCCGAAAAATCTCTAATTTGTGTTCGTGCGCCATGTTTTTCGTGTTGTGCTTAAGATTAAACCAGGTAAAAGAAGGTAAATACAAAGACCCACACCAGGTCTACAAAGTGCCAGTACAGCCCCACTTTCTCCACCATTTCATAATGGCCCCTCCGCTCGTAGGTTCCCAGGATGACGTTGAAGAAAATGATCACATTGATCACCACCCCTGAGAATACGTGAAATCCGTGGAAGCCCGTGATGAAGAAGAAAAAGTCTGCAAAAAGGCGGCTGCCGTATTCATTGCGGATCAGGTTGGCCCCTTCCACCACCAGGGTTGCATCTTTGATTTTCTCAAGGGTTTCGGCACGGGTAAGGAGGGTCTTTTCTCCTTCTTCATTGATTTGTTCGGTGCGGATCAGGATGTTAGGGTTGGCACGGAGCCCTTCCACGACTTCGTCCACGGTGTAGGTCGGCAGGCTGGATTCCTTTGAAAACCAGAGCCCGTTTTTTCGCTCGTGCTGCAACCGTTCCCCTGGGATGGTGGCCGCAAATTCGGAAAGGGCCGCCCGCTCCCCTGTTTCTGCGTTGACAAACTGCAGGATGCGTCCGCCGCGGGTCTCAACCGCCCCGTAGTCCCCGCGAATGAAGGTAGCCCATTCCCAGGCCTGGGACCCCACGAAGATCGCCCCCCCAATAATGGTGAGGAACATATAAAGGATAACCTTGTTCTTCATCATCCGGTGGCCGGCGTCTACCGCCAGTACCATGGTCACGGAAGACATAATCAGGATGAAGGTCATGAATGCCACATAGTACATCGGGTAGTTCCCGTGGAAGAATGGAACGTGCGTAAATACTTCATCGGCAATGGGCCAGGTTTCAATAAATTTGAACCTGGAAAAACCATAGGCAGCCAGGAAGCCTGAGAACGTAAGGGCA
>JAWWDW010000548.1:0-1846 GCA_033719735.1 Robiginitalea sp.
CCGCTTGATGATATAATCCGGGGTCCTCTTGGCAATACCGGTGCCCCGGACCTTTGCAGAATCCGCGATGGTATCGCAAATGACCTGTGCGTATTTTATGTGGGAAGGATCAGCAACTACTATTTTCATTGCCAGGAGTTTTAAAGAGAATCGTAAGTTAAAGGTCGGATAGAAGCGGAAATGGACTCACCTAATTCCAAAACAGTAGCGCACCCTTACGGGCGGCGACGGCGCACCAGGCAGTTGGGTTCCGGACGGAATCCCCAGGAGAAGTCGGTATAAAGACTTTGGGTGTGCATAGCTATCCAAATGTATGAAAATATTTTAACTGGGGGCATTCCCCCCGGTTTTTTTGGCAGGCAACAACAAATTTTTGTTGTTTCTCAGGATTTCGTAGCACAGAAAACCGAAAACGGGCAGGTATTCGACAAGGAGGATCAGGGGACGCTCCTGAACATCCGAAGTCCCGTAGGCAGCATAGCTGAGGATAACCGTTGCGGACCACAGGATGACAAACCGGTAATTGGTAAAGACCCCCAGCAGGAGGGGAAAGATAATGTACCACGGGTGTACGGTGGTGGCCGTAAAAAAGTACAGGCAGGACACCAGCAGGGCTCCTGAGAACCAGTATTTGGGTTGTTTCATGGCTGGGTGTGCACTGGCAGCGAGGGTGGTCAGGGCAGTGATGGCCGGGACAACTGCCCCGTACGCCTTGATGAATTCCCAGGGTTTTGCCCCCTGCCAAACGGCCACCCATTCCACGGCGTTGTACAGGCCGGCATTGAATTCAAAATTTGAAAACCAGAGTTTCAGGGTCGCTGCGTAGTTGGCGGTAAATTCCGGGAAATAAAGGGGGTAGATCCCCAGTGCCAGAAAGAGGGCGGTTCCCAGATAGAACAGGGCGCTGCGCTTCCATCCGAGAAGGGGGAGGAGCAAGGGGAGGAAAAGCAGTGGAAATAACTTGACCCCGATTGAAAGGGCATAGGGCAGGGTACCCAATACCCATTTCCCGGTGAGGATCAAAAAGAGGGCAAGGACAAAGAAAAACAGCATCACCCCCTCAAAATGCAGGTTTCCGGTGAGCTCAATAATTACCAGGGGGTTCAGGAAATACCAGTAGATCATGTTGGGTGCCCTGTTGATCTTCCTGAGGATCCTGCGCCCGAAATAGAAAATACCCAGGTCTGCCAGGATGATCATCGCCCGCATGGCGATGACCGGACCGAGCAGGGTCTTCCCCCCGAGATAGGCGGCTGCAGCAAAAAAATACTGGTTTACAGGGGGGTAATTGCTGAAATGGGAGGCACTCAATGTCCCCATGCCCTCATGCAGGGTGTCTGCCCCTTCAATAGGGGGTCCACCCTGGGCCATCCAGGCATCCGGGGTCAGGGTAAAAGGGTTGAGCCCCTCGAGAACGAGCCTTCCATCCCATATGAACCGGTAGAAATCCTGGGACAGGTTGGGGAGGGCCAGCAGGAAAACGGCCCGCAACAACAGGCCACTGACCACCATAAACCGCAGGTTCCATTTTTCAAACTGTATGAGTTTATAGCAGAGGAAGAACAGGGCACCGTACAGGGTGATTAGTTTGACACTTTCAGCCCGCTCCAGGTCATAGGCAAAGGCTGCGTAAAAAAGCGCGCTGAGCAACAGCAATAGCACGGAGACGCGGTGCAGGTTCCAGAAAGTTAGCAGGGCTCGGCTCATGCACTTGGATTAGCTCCTGCAATTAAGGGAAAATTTATGTTTTAAGGAAGCTGGGTTTTATTGACAGATCCACACCCCCACCAGCTAAGGGAATTCTAAATATTCCGAGAACACCGGATTAGGCTTTTGCAGTGACCGA
>JAWWDW010000549.1:0-1841 GCA_033719735.1 Robiginitalea sp.
ATGGAGGGAAGAACCCCGCCCTGAAATGGGCATTCCCCCGGGTTGTCGTATTTTTGCGCTTCACTTAGGCATATGCGAACGAAATCGGTCAAAAAGAATACCATCAATGTGATCACACTGGGTTGTTCCAAGAACCTCTATGATTCCGAGGTGCTCATGGGGCAACTGCGCGCCAACGACAAAGCGGTGGAGCACGAGGGGAAGGGGAATATCGTGGTGATCAACACCTGTGGCTTTATCGCCAATGCCAAGGAGGAAAGCGTGAACACCATCCTGGAACAGGTCCGGGAAAAGGAAGCCGGCCGGATCGATAAGGTCTTTGTCACCGGATGCCTGAGCGAGCGCTATAAACCCGACCTGGAGCGGGAAATCCCCAATGTGGATGCCTATTTTGGCACCCGGGACCTCCCAAGGCTCCTCAAAGCCCTTGGGGCGGATTATAAGCATGAGCTGGTTGGCGAGCGCCTGACCACCACCCCCACCAACTACGCCTACCTGAAAATTGCAGAAGGCTGTGACCGTCCCTGCTCTTTTTGTGCCATCCCCCTGATGCGTGGAAAGCACCGGAGCCAGCCCATTGAAGCCCTGGTCCGGGAAGCCACCTCCCTGGCGGCCAAAGGGGTGCAGGAACTGATCCTGATTGCCCAGGACCTTACCTATTACGGGCTTGACTTCTACAGGAAACGAGCCCTGGCTGAATTGTTGACAGCCCTTTCGGAAGTGGAAGGGATTCAGTGGATTCGTTTGCACTACGCCTTTCCCACCGGTTTCCCCATGGATGTACTCCAGGTGATGCGGGAGAACCCCAGGATCTGCAACTATATAGACATTCCCCTGCAACATATAGCCGACCCTGTTTTGAAAAGCATGCGACGGGGGACGACCCGGGAGAAGACCAACCGCCTGTTGGCGGAATTCCGGAAGCAGGTACCGGGTATTGCTATCCGAACCACCCTGATCGTTGGGTATCCCGGGGAAACCGAAGAAGATTTTCAGCTACTGAAGCAGTGGGTCGGGGAGCAGCGCTTTGAGCGACTGGGTTGTTTTACCTACAGCCATGAGGAAAATACACATGCCTACTCCCTTCAGGACGATGTACCTGAAGCCGTGAAACAGCAGCGGGTCAATGAAATCATGGAACTGCAATCACAGATTTCCTGGGAAATCAACCAGGAGAAGGTGGGTCGGGAATTCCGCTGTATGATCGACCGGGTGGAAGGGGGGTATTATGTAGGAAGGACGGAGTTTGATTCCCCGGATGTGGATAATGAGGTATTGGTGGATGCTTCTGCTCACTACCTGCGGGTAGGGGAGTTTGCCAACCTGAAAATTACAGAGGCTGCCGATTTCGACCTGTATGCCGTACCTGTTTGACCGTCAGGGCTGGTTATTCCCCGGTGGCCGTGTCCCCGGATTCGCTATCGGCCTGCTGTTCACCTTCCTCTGATTCATGCGTCATATGGTGCCTGAGGATATTGAGTTTCTTTAATTTGGCTTTCCAGCTGTCCAGCGTCATTTTCTTGCCCTTCAGGTTATTGAGCACCTCCTGTACCAGCGGGTTGGTATCAGACGGGTCCGAAAAGAACTGCAGGTTGTTTTCCAGCTGCCGGATTTCCCCTTTGATCTCATCGATCTTCCTGCGCACAAACTGACGCTCCTGTTCAACGGCCTGCTCGTCATCCGAATCCTCCAAACGGGAAATCTTGTCCCCGTATTTGAGGATCTCGGCTTCCTGCTTGCCAATGCCCAGTTTTCGGAAGAGGGCATCGAGGATTTTATGGAACTTTGAAGTGATATGTTTCTTGTTCCTCGGTACGTGTCCGATACCCTTCCAGCGCGCG
>JAWWDW010000550.1:0-1840 GCA_033719735.1 Robiginitalea sp.
GGCAGACCCACAGGAGCTCAACACCAGTAACGCCCCGAGTACGAAACCCAATTGCTTCAGTTTCCCTTTCATAACCCGTCTTTGAGCTTGTTCTGATAGTTTTTGGCCTTCTCGGGATTTCCGGCCCGGGTGTGCGCTTCCACCAGCGCACTGTATAGCTTTTGCGCGATTTCAGAATCCCCCAGCAAAACGCCTTCCCCTTCTTCAAGGGTCCTTATGGCATCAGGAACCTGTCCCTGGCGCAATTTGGAAATCCCGCTGGCATAGTAGAAAAAAGGTTGCAGCGGATAGCGTTCCAGGGCTTCCCGACTTGTTTGTTCAGCTGATTTCCAGTTCTCCTCCTCCAGAAAATCCCGGAGTTCCTGTTCATATCCGGCCACGGAGCCTTCTTCCGCAACGGGGGTATCCTTTTCCCTTACCACTGCCTCCCTGCTCTCCTCATTGAGCCGTGACCGGGTAATTTGAGCTTTCAGGATTCGAACGCGTTTTGAAGCAGGCAACGGTTCCAGTTGCGACTCGGCCTTGTCCCACGCCCCCTGCTGAAGGTACCAGGTAGCGAGATTGATTCGGAATTCCGGCAGTTCCAAAGGCAATTCTGCGGCAAAGGACTCCGGAAGCTTTGTTTGCCTGTCGAGGATTTCCATAAGCGTCTGGACAAACCAGTATTCCCCGGGTCGTGCCCGGACGGCATCCAGGGCGTAGCGTTCTGCCCTGTCATACTGCTTTTCCAACAGCAACACCTTCGCCAGCTCGTGGTCGATTACGGGGCTCAGCGGATCCAGCTTTTTGGCCTCCAGGAAAAGGGCCTCGGCCCGATCGTAGTTCTCAATCCCCTTTTGTTTGATCGCTTCAAAAAATACATCTTGAAACTTATCGGTATATTCTTCCGTGAAGAGCTCCGCACTCCCTTCCTGCTGAGCCCCGATAGAACCCAGGGATAACAAAAGGATCCAAAACCAGTATGTTTTTCCGGTACGTTGCATGCAGTTCCTCAACAATCTACTATTTCATTCCCGTGCTCCCGAATCCACCACTGCCCCGATCGGTCTCGGAAAGGGATGCCACCTCGATCCATTCCGCCTGCTCATGTCGGCTGATGACCATTTGGGCGATACGGTCCCCGTGCTGAATGGTCACTGCTTCATTGGAAACGTTTGCAAGAATCACGCCAATTTCCCCCCGGTAGTCCGCGTCTATGGTCCCCGGGCTATTCAGGACGGTAATGCCCTGTTTGGCCGCCAGGCCGCTCCTGGGCCGAATCTGGGCCTCATACCCTTCCGGCAATTCCAGGTAAAGGCCCGTGCCTACCACCGCCCTTTCGAGGGGTTCCAGCCGGACGGGTTCCTCCAGTTGTGCCCTCAGGTCCATCCCCGCAGATGCACGGGTTTGATAGGATGGCAGTGGATTCCCGGATTTATTGATAATTCTCACCTTCATTTACCGCGAATTAATTTGAGTAGGACTTCCTTTTCCATTCGGTACAACAATCCCAAAAATACTAAAAGTAAGAGCAGCCCGAGATAGAGGTTTCTGTTAAAAACATAGAACGAAAGGGTCGAAAACAATCCCGAAATCCCCAGGTAAAAGAAAATTTTCCGGAGGTTGTAGGGAATTGGATAGTATTTCCTGCCGAAAAAGTAGGACAACAGCATCATGCTCCCATAGGCGGCCAGGGTTGCCCAGGCAGAGGCAAAATAGCTGTACCTGGGGATGAAGAAATAATTGATGGCGATGGTAATTACCGCCCCTGCAAAGGAAATGACCGCCCCGAAACGAGTCCGGTCGGTTACTTTGTACCAGACAGACAGGTTGTGGTAGATTCCCAGGAAGAAACTCGCCA
>JAWWDW010000551.1:0-1834 GCA_033719735.1 Robiginitalea sp.
CGCAGGTCTGCGTTGAATTCAATGCAGTCGAAGATAACCGGGGGGTCCAGCAAAAAAATATTCCGACAATGAAGGTCCCCATGCCCGTCGATCACATAGCCAAGCCGGTCCCGCTCCTGAACCCTCCCCTGAACCTGTCTCAAAAACCGCGGGACCCACTGGTTTACTTCCTCAAGCAGGCGTGCAGCCTTTTGCCCAAAAAGTTCTTCCACAAAGGGGATAACACTGGCGATATCCGTGAATTCTTCCAGGAGTTCCTCAAAGGAGGTGCCTCCCGGCACTTTCTGGGCCGTTCTGTGAAAATTCGCCAAGACCCCTGCAATCCCTTCCACATCTGCCTCACGAACGCTTCCTGCTTCCATCAGTAAATCCATCTGCCTGCTTTCGTCCATCCGGAGCATGCAGACCACATAATCCACAACCGGTCCCGGCGGGCCATCAATACGTAACCGGCCGTCTTCCGATAGCACAGGGAGCACCCCCAGGTACATCCCGGGGGCCAGGCGGCTGTTGAGGGATACCTCCTGCTCACAGGCCACCCGTCGTTTGTCCAGGGTGGAGAAGTCCAGGAAACTCAACTTAAGCGGTTTTTTAAACTTATAGGCATGGGAATCTGCAAGGAGCACCCAGGAAATATGGGTTTCGATAAGGGAGAGTTCCCCTGTCGGATAGGGTACCGCCCGTGACTTGATGATCTGATGTAGCTCCTTTCCGGTCATTCGCTGATAAATGCAATGGATCTGTGGACCATCTCGGGAAGGTTTTCCGTATCTGAATACACCTTGAGACTGGGATCCTTCAAGGGTTCAAAAGCCTTTTTGATTTTCTTATACACCTGATAATCCGCTTCACTGTAAGGGCGTTCCTGTGACACCCGGTCCCGAATGATTTCTTCTGCTGCACAGACTTCGATCCATTTCAGGGGGACTCCGTGCTTGCTGCTGAGTTTCCTGAAGGAATCCCTCAGGGTCTCCCTGTAAAACGTACCATCCAATACCACACCTTTGTTCCCGTCTAATTCCTTTGCAGTAAGATGCCACATCTCCTGATAGATCGAGGCCTTGGTCCGCTCGTCATATTGGCGTTTTTTCCCAAGCTCAGCCCGGATGATATCCGTATTGAGGTGCGTCCATCCCAACTCCCGGGACAGGGCTCTTGCGAAGGTGGTTTTTCCGGTACCCGGAAGCCCGAAAACCACGACTAATTTTGGAGGGATTGGTCTCATTGGTTGAAGCGTCCCTTCAAACTATTAAATTTTCAGGAATTAAGCCCTTCTAAACCACAAAATCCGTGGCATACACAACAATAGTTGCCAAACACCCACGCACATAATGTAGTTTTAAAAAAAATTTGCTGATACGTACTATGGTGCATCCCAAATCAACCTGCCTGGCAGCCCTGCTTTTTATCATAATGGCATTCCTGACCAGGGTTTCCGCCCAGCAAGTGGACGATTATCGCTCAGCGGGGTCCGGGAACTGGACCGATGCGGGGAACTGGGAGGTGTTTGACGGAACCAACTGGGTTGCGGCCACCACCTACCCGGGCGAAGTTGGGGGCACCAACATCGTTTCGATACAAAACGGTAATACCATTAGTCTTGGCACCACCATTCCCAACCCCATAGCTGGGTTGATTGTCGGTGATGGGACGGGGGGCACGGATACCCTTCAGATTACCAATGAAGCCAGGCTAAACACTCCTTATATCGATCTGCAGACCGGGGGCGTGATCCTCTGGACCAGGAACGAGTCCTTTTTCCTGCCGTCCGGAGCTGCTTTGATCATTTCAGGGGGTATGCTGGACAACTCAGGTCCGTGTAATGCATCCAAAC
>JAWWDW010000552.1:0-1823 GCA_033719735.1 Robiginitalea sp.
CGGTTTCCCGCAGGCAGCGCATGGCCGCATCTACCAGTGGGTATCCGGTCTTCCCGGTTTCCCAGGCGCGAATATACTCCGGTCGCAAGGGCTGCTTCATGGGAATAAATGCCCTGTTGATCGCCTCGTATTCCATGCGTGGTTCCATCTCAAACTTCTGGATAAAATGGCAATGCCAGCGCAGGCGTGAGCCAAAGGCGTTGGCCTGCCGCCTCCACCGCCCCTCCTTTTTAAACACCTGTAGACGCTGGTAGACTTCCCGTATGGAAAGATTCCCCCAGGCCAGGTAAGGGGATAGCCTGCTGCAGGAACTCCGGGAAGCTTCGGGTTTTGATATATGGATGCTGTAATTTCGGATCCGTTCGGAAAAGAAGGAATCCATACAGGCCAGGGCCGCCTTCCTGCCCCCGACCTGAAAAACACCTTCGGAAATTGCCTTAAGGCGCATGGGCCTCCACCGGGTTTCCAGCCTTCGCACCGCTTGCTCGGGGAGGAGCGAGGCCTTGTTCCAGGAAACTTGCGCCAGGGGCTTGCTCATATACCCCTGCCAGGCGCTGGCCCAACCCGTGCGGTCCCTCAGGCCCCTGACGACCCCGTTCGCCTGGTACTCCTTCCAGGGAATGCCCGCTGTTCTCAGGGAATGCGCCAGGGCCAAATCGCGCTGGTAGGTGCGCCCGATCCCGGTTTCACAGTGACTGTATACCGCTTTCAGCGTATATTCCTGCTGCAACTGACGGAAGAAGGTTAGGGCCTCTTCCCGGACACACAGGATCCGACTCCCTCTGGCAGCGAGGGACTGTTGCAGTTCCCAAAGGCTCTGACGTATAAAATCCCAGTGTCGCTCACTGTAATGCGGGTCCTGGTAAAGGGAAGGTTCCAGCAAATACAACAGGAGGAGGTTTTCTCCTTCCCTGACGGCAGTGGCAAGGGCTTCGTTGTCCTCGAGCCGGAGGTCCCGCTTAAACCAGAATACGGTGCAGGATGGTTTCAAGGCAATTTTTTTTCAAAAATAATGGAGAAACCGCCAAATCCGAAATTGGGCCTGCGGTGAATCCGTCAAGCGGGCCGTTAAACCCTGGCAGCCGGGAGAAGCGGCAACCTGTTGACGCCTATTCCTCGGATTTCCAGTCATGGGCGGCCTTCTGGAGCCGGTCCATAATGGCGACACCGATCCCTTTCTTCGGTACCGGTTCTACGAGGATGGCATCGACCTCGGAGGCTTCCATCTGGTGCATGGCCCCGAACATCCGGGTGGCATATTCCTTCAGGTCTCCCTCCGGAGACAAGATTAAGACCTCCTTGAAGGAGGCGGGAACCTCACCCTTAAAACTGATAAATCCGCTTTTGGACGGGTCAATACTGGAAAGCAACTCAGGGGTATACAGGAAGAACGGCTTGGACGGACTGTAGTGGGATGCAAGCATTCCGGGTGCTTCCGGATCTGCCATCATCGGGATGTCAAAGGATTCCGGGAGGATCTGATCCAGGTCCTCCCGCGTCACTGCCCCGGGTCGCAACAACTGGAACCCGTCCGGGCGAAGGGCTATAACGGTTGACTCAATACCCACCCGTGTCTTCCCGCCGTCCAGGATCATATCCACATCGGGCAGGTGTTTGCGGACGTGCCAGGGTTCGGTAGGGCTTACCTTCCCAAATTTGTTGGCACTGGGGGCTGCCAGGGCACATCCGGCTTTTCGGATCAACTCCTGTGCTATCGGATGGTCGGGCATCCGCACCCCTACCGTGGGAAGGCCGGCGGTAACAATATCAGGGACCAGGTCCGACTTGGGAAGCACCATGGTTAGTGGACCGGGCCAAAAGGC
>JAWWDW010000553.1:0-1822 GCA_033719735.1 Robiginitalea sp.
AGTACTTCGGAATAATTGGGGACCAGGAGGACGTCGTCGTAGGTGAGGCCTTCTCCAAGGATTTTTGACTGGTGGGCTTCCATGCAATTAAAGATTAATTGCGTGCAAAGATACTACTTTTCAGGGTACGCTGTTGGTTTCCACTTAATTTCGGAAAAAGGGGTATGTGGCGGCTTAGTATTCAATCCCCAGACTGGCAGAGGTATTTTCCCAAGCCACGGTCCCAAGTTCCCGGATGGCGTTAAACGTAGGCGGAAAACAATTCCTTCGCTTTGTTGTATGCGGCTTCAAAGGCCATCCAGTCGACCCCCGTATCTACCTTTTGGGCCGTGAAATACGACAGGAGTTTTTCTGTGGGCATGTTTCCGGTGAGTTCATCCTTCGCCATGGGGCAGCCCCCGAAGCCCTGGACGGCTCCGTCAAAGCGGCGGCAGCCCGAACGAAACGCAGCATCCACCTTTTCGTGCCAGCTTTTGGGATGGGTGTGCAGGTGGGCCCCGAATTCAACTTCCGGATAGCGCGGGATCAGGTTGCTGAAAAGGTGATCGATGATCTCCGGGGTCGAGGTTCCCACCGTATCCGAAAGGGAGAGGATGCGTACCCCCATGCCCACCAGGCGCTGTGTCCATTCCGCGACGATTTCCACATCCCAGGGATCCCCGTACGGATTTCCGAACCCCATGGAAATATAGGTGACCACCTCCTTGTCGTGGTGCGTTGCCTCTTCCAGGATTCCTTTGAGGATCTCTATGGACTGGTCGATGGTTTTATGCGTATTACGCATCTGGAAGTTTTCTGAAATGGAAAAAGGATAGCCCAGGTACCTGATCTGGGGAAAGGCGCACGCATCCCGGGCGCCCCTGAGATTGGCGACGATTGCCAGCAACTTTGAAGTAGTCCGGGTCAGGTCCAGCCCTTCCAGTACCTGGGCGGTATCGGCCATCTGGGGGATGGCCCTGGGGGAAACAAAACTGCCGAAATCCAGGGTGTCAAAACCGCAATTCAACAAGGCCTGCAGATACCGGACCTTGGCCCCGGTGGGGATGAAGGTTTTAATCCCCTGCATGGCATCCCTGGGGCATTCTATGATTTTAACCGTATCGGGCATCGGAGTTCTTCTCGCTGGTTTCAAAATTACCATTAATTCCAGGATGCACCAGGGATCCTGATCTCAGGTTTTCGTAACTTAAGAACAATTTCTGAAACAACCCTGCACATGAAAACCCTACTCGCAACCCTGGTACTCGCCCTGGGTACCACTGCCAACGCCCAGATCGTGGATATTTACAAAAAACCCGCCATGAAAGCTGACAAACAGCAGGAGGCTGTCCTTCGCCATATGGTCCTTTTCAAATTCAAGGCAGACACCCCTGCCGATACGATTCGCAAAATTGAAAGGGCGTTCAATTCACTCCCCGAGGCGATTCCCGAGGTCCGGGGGTTTGAGTGGGGTCTGAACAACTCCCCGGAGGGGGCCGACAAAGGCTTCACCCATTGTTATCTGCTTACCTTTTCCTCCGAGCAGGACCGGGCCACCTACCTCCCGCACCCACAGCACAAGGCCTTTGGGACCCTGATCACCCCCTGGCTCGAAGATGTGCTGGTGGTGGATTACTGGGCTCAATAGTGTGCTCATGAGATCTGAGGCACAGGGATTTAAGCAAATCGATATCCGCTATTACGAATTCACGGTCCTTAGGACTGCCTTATTTATCCGCCTGACCAACCCCGGCCCCTCATAGATAAACCCGGTCCAGAGCTGTACCAGGCTGGCACCTGCCTCGAGCTTTTCCAGGGCATCCTCCGGACTGTGGATCCCCCC
>JAWWDW010000554.1:0-1802 GCA_033719735.1 Robiginitalea sp.
TCCTGTTATTGTGGCTGGTTTCTTCCAGATAATGCTGAGACTTTTTTGCTGTGCGGTCGATGATGTCCTTCCAGCCCGACCTGAGGATGGGACCGTGTCCCGGACAAACCATTTCGAGGGGCAGGGAACGGATCTTTTCAATGGCCTTCAGCATAAATTTGCTGTAGGGTTTCAGGATCACATCGAAGTAATAATCGAAGGCATCCGAATAATCGCCGACCTGGTCGTCAAACATCCCCGGGTCTGCATAGTGGGCACCGAAGGAATCGCAGGTAAACAGCAGTCCGTCTTCTTCCAGGTAGGTGTAGATGGAATCGGGCCAGTGCAGGTTGGGTGCCCCGATCACCCGCAGGGTCTTGTTCCCCAGGTCCAGCACGTCACCATCTTTTACCTTCAGTGATTTAAAGGGTCCGTCCACCATTTCTCCCAGGTAGGAGAGGGCCTGACCGCTGCCCACCACGGTGGCGTTGGGGGCGATCTTCAACAGGTGTTTCAGGGATCCGGAGTGATCCGGTTCGGTATGATTGCAAACGATGTATTCGATCTCCGAGGGATCTGTCAGGGAAAGCAGTTTGTCACGGAAGTCGGGCCAGTATTTCTCTTTCACCGTTTCTATGACGGTCTTCTTTTCCGCGTTGATGAAGTAAGAATTATACGTGGTTCCGTATTTGGTTTCCATTACGATGTCGAAAGTGACCAGCTCCTTATCGAGCACGCCCACCCAGCTCACATCCTCGTTAACCTGAATGATATCTGTATTGTCCATTAGAAAGTCCGTTATGGCTGCAAATATAGCAAGCTTTCGGAAACGCCGGGTACTGCCGGGTGGAATTGACCCTGGAAGCCTGTCCGTGGGGGCACAAAAAAACTGTCCCCCGCCGAGGCAGGGGACAGTCACTGAAAACTCACAATCTGAATGTAACGGACCTTAAGTCTTAAGAATCACCCCCGCTTTTGGTGGAGCAATCCGATGATTTCTTTTCGGTGGAGCAATCGGATGCTTTCTTTTCAGTGGCACATCCGTCGCTCTTAGTGGCCTTTTTGGATGAATTAGCCTTCTTCTCTTTTTTCTTAGGATCATCTTCCTGGAGAGAAATAAGGACAGGAGCGTCGTTGTTGGCGGCTATCACCGGTGCACTGATCCCTCCGATAAAGAGTGCCAGCGCGATAATGGCTAATGCTTTTTTCATGATCATCTTTTTTGTTGTGTTATGCGAAGGCAAGATAGACCTTCAGGGAATACCTGCTTGTTAAGGGGATGTTAAAAAAAGACCTTCAGGTCTTTTATTTGAAGCGTGCAAGGGGGGTAATGCCGCCGATCACCCTCTGACCGGGGCTTACCAGGATCCTGGAATCCGGTGGAAGGAACACATCCAGCCTGGATCCGAATTTGATGAAACCCATTTCCCGGCCCTGCTTCGCAGCTTCGCCCGTTTTGGCGTAGCACTTTATACGGCGGGCCACATAGCCTGCGATCTGCCTTACCAGGATCTGGCCCGAAGCGTTCTGGATCCCGGTGGAGGCCCTTTCGTTCAGTTCGGACGATTTTGGGTGACGGGCCAGCAGGTAGCGGCCCGGATGGTAGCGGGTATACGCCACCTGGCCCTCCATGGGAAAAAAGTTAATATGGACATCATGAATACTCATAAAGATGCTGACCTGCATGGCAGGGCCTTTCAGAAACTCATCCTCGTGCACCTTTTCCACCACGACCACCTTGCCATCCGAAGGGGCGGTGATGGTGCCGGCGTCCAGGAAGGGCCTTCTCCTCGGAACCCTGAAGAATCGAAGGACCAGGACAA
>JAWWDW010000555.1:0-1801 GCA_033719735.1 Robiginitalea sp.
CCAAAGGTTGTGCTGAAAGAGGCCCTCGGAAATGGGCGATCCCTCATAGGAAGAATACGGCCCTTCCTCCCGGGCGAGTTCCATGGAAGCCGTGACCGCTGCGTAATAGAGGGTTTCGAAGATTTCCTGGTTGAGCTTTTTGGCCTCATCGCTGGTAAAGGGCAGGCGAAGCATGATAAAGGCATCTGCAAGCCCCTGAACCCCCAGGCCAACCGGACGGTGGCGCATATTTGAATTTTCGGCTTCCGGAACCGGATAGTAGTTGCGATCGATCACCATGTTCAGGTTTTTGGTCACCCGCTTGGTTACCTTGAACAGCTCCTTGTGATCAAAACTGCCGTTCTTCACAAACATCGGCAGGGCAATCGAAGCCAGGTTGCAAACAGCGATCTCATCCGGGGCCGTATACTCCATGATTTCGGTACAGAGGTTGGAAGAACGGATGGTCCCCAGGTTTTTCTGGTTGCTCTTCCGGTTGGCGGCATCCTTGTAGAGCATGTACGGGGTGCCCGTTTCAATCTGGGATTCCAGGATCTTTTCCCACAGGTCCCGGGCCCGGATCGTTTTACGGCCCTTCCCGGCGGATTCGTACTCTTCGTAAAGGGCTTCAAATGCTTCTCCATGTGAGGTGAAGAGGCCCGGGCATTCGTTCGGGCACATCAGGGTCCATTCCCCGTCGGCCTCTACCCGTTTCATGAACAGGTCGGGGATCCAGAGGGCGTAGAACAGGTCGCGCGCCCGCATCTCCTCCTTCCCGTGATTCTTTTTGAGTTCAAGGAAATCGAAGATATCTGCGTGCCAGGGTTCCAGGTAAATGGCAAAACTACCCTTGCGCTTCCCGCCCCCCTGATCCACATACCGGGCTGTATCGTTGAAGACGCGGAGCATGGGAACCAGGCCATTGGAGGTGCCGTTGGTTCCGGCAATGTAGGATCCCGTGGCCCGGACGTTGTGCACGGAAAGACCGATGCCCCCTGCCGACTGGGAGATCTTGGCCGTCTGTTTCAGGGTATCGTAAATCCCATCGATGCTGTCTTCCTTCATCGCGAGCAAAAAGCAGGAAGACATCTGGGGTTTCGGGGTCCCTGAATTGAACAGGGTGGGGGTGGCATGCGTGAAGTACTTCTTGCTCATCAGTTCGTAGGTCTCCTTTACCGCGTCCAGGTTGTCCAGGTGGATGCCCACTGCCACCCGCATCAGCATATGCTGGGGGCGTTCCACGATGTTTCCATTCAGCTTGAGCAGGTAGGAGCGCTCCAGGGTCTTAAAGCCAAAGTAATCGTATCCGAAATCCCGGTTGTAGATGATGGTGGAATCCAGCTCATCGGCATGCTCCATGATAACCTTGTAGACCTCATCTGAAAGCAGGGGTGCCTTCTTCCCGGTTCGCGGGTTTACATACTCGTAAAGATCCTGCATCGTCTCGGAAAAAGACTTCTTCGTATTCTTGTGGAGGTTTGAGACGGAGATCCGGGCAGCCAGCTTTGCATAATCGGGATGGGTGGTGGTCATGGTAGCTGCAATCTCCGCCGCCAGGTTGTCCAGTTCTGAAGTGGAAACCCCTTCATAAAGGCCTTCGATCACCCTCATGGCCACCTTTACGGGATCCACCAGGTCATTCAGGCCATAGCACAGTTTGCGAATACGCGCGGTGATCTTGTCGAACATCACCGGCTCTTTCCGTCCGTCTCTCTTTACTACATACATGTCGCTGTTTTTAGTTTAGTTGCTTATTTGGTGTGCTTACTCCGGACTGGGTTTAGCCCCCCCATGAAGCGAACAGAGGCCATCCCGGAGACCA
>JAWWDW010000556.1:0-1798 GCA_033719735.1 Robiginitalea sp.
CTCTAAAAGGGCCTCCAGGGAACCGAACTGGGAGATGAATTTCCTCGCGGTTTTATCGCCCACCCCCGGCAGCCCGGGGATATTGTCACTGCTGTCCCCCATCATGCCCAGATAGTCGATGACCTGTTCCGGTTTTTCCACCCCAAAACGCTTCTGGATCTCGGGAATTCCCCAGATTTCAATGCCATTGCCCATCCGGGAGGGCCGGTACATGAAAATATTCTCGGAGACCAGCTGTCCGAAATCCTTGTCGGGGGTAACCATGTATACCTCGTATCCCTCTTTTTCAGCCTGCTTGGCAAGGGTTCCGATGATGTCGTCAGCTTCCAGTCCGGATACCTCGATGCAGGGGATGTGCATGGCTTTCAGGATCTTCTGGATCCAGGGGACTGCCACCCGGATGGCGTCCGGGGTTTCATCCCGGTTTGCTTTGTACTCCGGGAACAATTCGGTGCGTTCGGCGCTGCCGTCTTTATCAAAACATACCGCCAGGTGGTCGGGTTGTTCCCTTTTGATCACATCGAAAAGGGAATTCATAAATCCCATGATGGCAGAGGTGTCCATTCCTTTCGAGTTGATGCGGGGATTTTTGATCAGTGCGTAGTAGGCCCTGAAGATCAGGGCGTAGGCATCGAGCAGGAACAGGCGTTTTTTTTCAGACATAAAAAGCGGTTTCTCAGGTCTTCAAATCTACTAAGAATCTGAGGATTTAAGGTGGCTTGGGGACGGGGTATTGCGATGCCCCTGCGAATCGTACTGCCGATAGCTGAAACCGGGGTGGATACAATAGCTCCCGGTCTCCCCCCGGGTGTTCATCGCGATGAATCCAATCTGGAAATCGAGGCTTCCCTTATTTCGGGCGAGAATCCGTCGTACCCCTTCCTCGCAGGCCTGTTGCGGGGTTTTTCCCTGTCGCATCAGCTCTACGATCAGGAAACTCCCGACAGTCCGTACTACTTCTTCCCCCAGGCCGGTAGCCGTCGCGGCCCCGACCTCCGGATCCACGTAAAGGCCTGCCCCGATAACGGGGGAGTCTCCCACGCGCCCCCGCATCTTATAGGCCAGGCCACTGGTGGTACAGGCCCCTGCGAGGGCCCCATCCCGGTCCATCGCCAGCATGCCGATGGTATCGTGATTTTCAATATTGATCACGGGCTGGTAGTTTTCGGTTTGCTTCCATTGCATCCATTCCTGCCGGGAGGCTTCTGTCAGCAGGTCGCCTGACGGAAACCCCTGTTCCATGGCGAACTGGGAGGCACCTTCCCCAACCAGGATGACGTGGGGAGTCTCCTCCATCACTTTCCGGGCCACGGAAATGGCGTGCACGACTCCCTCGAGACCCATTACGGAACCGCAGTTGCCCCGGGAATCCATGATACAGGCATCCAGGGTCACGTGGCCGTCCCGGTCGGGACGGCCCCCCAGGCCCACGGTTTGGTTTTCCGGATCAGCTTCTTCCACCATCACCCCGGCTTCCACGGCGTCCAGGGCGGTTCCACCTCCCTGGAGTACTTCCCAGGCCCGGGCTGTGGCATTCCCGAAATCCCAGGTGCAAATGACTGCCGGGCCGCCGGCTGGCACCGATGCCCGGGGTTCCGGGGTGGTGGAATCTTTACAAGAGACCAGGGAGGCTGCTCCCAGGACGGCGGCAGAGCCCAGGGTTGAATTCTTGAGGAATTTTCTTCGCTTCATAGCGGGAAGGAGTTACATTTAAACCCTTAAAGATAGGCAATGAAGGTAGAAGTATGCGTCACCTCTGTAGCCGCAGCCCGGATGGCCGAAGCGGCCGGGGCCGATC
>JAWWDW010000557.1:0-1798 GCA_033719735.1 Robiginitalea sp.
AAACCCTCCCCGTAGAGGGGCGGGATAAAATAGAGCATGATCCCAATGGCGAGCCCCCCGGCCAGCAGTTTGTATTTGGGGCTGCGGAAACGCTTAAAAAAATCCATGATGCGGAAATACATCTTTGTAAAGTAGATAGAAGCCACGGCCGTACCCACGCCCAGCAAAATGTAATACACCGTGTCGGTGACCTCAAAGGATTCGTTCAGGGCGAAATCAAAGAGCGTCTCATCCCCCAGGAAGAAATACGAAGTAAGCACCCCGGAGATGGAGGCCAGCAAAAGGGGGAGCATGGAGAGCATGGTCAGGTCCAGGCTGAATACTTCCACGGCGAAAATAATGGCCGCAATCGGGGCCTGGAAAATGGAGGCAATAGCCCCGGCCGAGGCACAGGCGATCAGCAGGGAGCGGTCTTTAGAACTTACGTGCAGCAACCTGGAGACGTTGGAGCTCAGGGCCGCGCCAGTGGCCACCGCCGGGCCCAGCAACCCGACAGAACCCCCGAAGCCCACCGTCAGGGGGGCCGTTACCAGGGGGGTGACGATTTTCCTGGCCTCGATGATCCCTTTTTTGCGGGAAAGGGCAAAGAGGATGGAGGAAATGGCGTGTTCCAGTTTTTCCCGGTGGACGTACTTCACATAGAGGAAGACCAATGTAAGCCCGAGGATGGGCAGGATAAAATACAATTCGTTGCTCAGGAAAAGCACGCCTTTGTCCAGGGTGGACTCGATGAAATAGGTGAGGTTCTTAAGGGTTACGGCCCCCAGCCCGGCCAGGAATCCCACCACCACGCTCATAAGCTGGGTGAAGGTCTTATGCGAGATATGCCGGTACCGCCATTTGAGGAACCGGGTGAGCAAGGTATGATGATGTGGGCGGTGGTCCATACCCTCCTAAGATACGATTCATTTCTTCCCGCCGGGCAGCGGTTATTTCTTTACCTGCAGGTGGAGTTCCTCCAGCTGCTCCGGATCGATCGGGGCCGGGGCATCGATCATCACATCCCTGCCGCTGTTGTTCTTGGGGAATGCGATGAAATCACGGATGGATTCCTGTCCGCCCAGGATGGCTACCAACCGGTCCAGGCCGAAGGCGATCCCCCCGTGGGGCGGGGCCCCGTACTGGAAGGCGTCCATCAGGAAGCCGAATTGCTGCCGGGCCTCTTCCGGGCTGAAACCGAGGTGCCCGAACATGACCTCCTGGGTTTCCCGGTCGTGGATCCGGATAGACCCACCCCCGATCTCGTTCCCGTTGAGCACCAGGTCATAGGCATTGGCCCGGACGGCTGCCGGGTCCGAATCCAGCAATTCGAGCTGCCCTGGTTTGGGGGCCGTAAACGGGTGGTGCATGGCGTGGTACCGCCCGGTCTCTTCATCGAATTCCAAAAGCGGGAAGTCGACTACCCAAAGGGGGGCAAATTCCCGGGGATTGCGAAGCCCCAGGCGCGCTGCCAGTTCCATGCGGAGTGTGCTCAGCTGGGTGCGCACAGGGTCGGTTTCCCCAGAGAGGACCAGGATCAGGTCCCCTGGTTGGGCCCCGGTGCGTTCGGCCCATTGGGCCAGGTCCTCCTGCCCGTAGAACTTATCCACAGAGGATTTATAGGTTCCGTCCTCGTTGCAGCGAACATAGACCATCCCCTTTGCACCTACCTGAGGTCTTTTTACCCAGTCGGTGAGGGCATCGATTTCTTTTCTGCTGAAAGTGTTTCCCCCTGGGACGGCGATCCCCACTACCAGTTCAGCCTCGTTGAAGATCCGGAAGTCCCGGTGCCGGGCTACCTCATTCAGCTCCCCAAACT
>JAWWDW010000558.1:0-1797 GCA_033719735.1 Robiginitalea sp.
CAGGGCCACGTAATTGGTCACAAAGTCCACCTCCTCGGCCAGCGTATGGGCAATCCTGTCTGAACTCTGCAGGGTTTTGCGCATCAGTTCCGCAAAGGAGGCAATAAAGGCATCGGCTTCCATTTTGTTGTCGGTCAGGGTCATTTCGCTGATGGCATTCAGGGAATTGAACACAAAGTGGGGGTCCACCTTGTTTTTGATGGTTTTCAGCTGCAACTCCGCTATCTGGTTTTCAATGCGGCGCTGCTGTTTCTCGCGCACGCTTTGGAGTTTCATGATCCCCAGCACCAGGAGGAGGACCCCAAGGAAGATGGCCAGGTACAGCACGTATTTCAGGGAATACATCGGGTTGCGGGCGTATTTGAACTGGTATTCCCGCTCGCCCATCTGTACCCAGAGCCTGGGCTCCCCGTCTTCGGAGAAATACCTTCCCATCCGGAAGTCCGGGGTTTCCCCCACAGGGAACTGGTAGCTGACGGCGTTTGCGAAGTCCCGGTCATACACCTGGAGCTCGTTTCGTTTCAGGTCAATCCCCAGCCATTCCATGTTTCCGTCATCGTCCAGATCCAGGGATGCCAGTTCGGCATTGGGCAGCACCTGTTGTTTTCTGCCTTCAGACCCGAGCTCCGGGAATGCGAGCACCTGCCCGGTCGCCATATCATGCAGAACAAATCCCTCTGCAGTAAATAAGGGTTTTACGGGGGTGATCCCCAGTTCCCGGGACTCCAGGATTGCTCCTTTTGGCGAGAGGGCTATAATGGAAGAGGGGAAGTCATCCCTGCGGGATCGGACCATATAATATACCCTGCCATCGCGAAACCCGAGGGGTGCGACCCCGGAATAGGGGGAGGGGACCTCCACCTGGGGGAAAAAGAACTCCAGATCTTCATCCAGCACCGTGATCCAGGAACTGTAGTCCGATTTGGACGTCAAAGCGCTGTCCAGGTCATTGCAGGCAGAATACGTCATCATCAGGATCTCGGCTTTCCGGTCCCCGTCGATATCCTGGATGCGCGCCACATAGCCTTTATTGGTAAGGTGGGGGGACTTCTCCACGGTCTTGCGGACCGGATCTACCCTATAGGCATTGCGGGGGTTGCCCGAAAACCCCAGGTTGAGGGTAAAGAGGTAGGTGTCCGGGCCGGGGGGTCCTTGCGGATACAGCATGATCTCTGTGGCAGCCGGGTCGAACTGACCGTCCATGGCGGCCATGGCATCCACAAAGACCCTGCGCTGGTCAAAGCCTTCCGGGTCCAGGGGCTCCACATAATTTATAAACAGCGAATCCCGCTCCTGGGTGGTGTTCACGATTTCCAGGTAGCCGTCATGGTCTGCATCCAAAAACCAGAGGAAATGGCCCTGGTTGATGAAACGGGCATCCAGGTTCCACTGGTCAATGATGTGGTTCTGGTGGTAATAGACCATATAACTCGCAGCCCCGATGCTGTTCTCCTTGGTCAGGATCTTCTCACTGACCCCGTCACTGTCCAGGTCGGCATAATGAATTTTGTCCGGGAGCGCAATGTTGTCCGTGCCCTGCAGGGTCAGGGTATATTTCTGGGCATAGGGTGGCAGCAGTACAATGATCAGGAGGCTGATAAAAACCGCAACGGATACCGGGTGGAGGATCAGGTTCCGGAGGGCGGGGAGCATTTTTTGAGATTTCAGCATAGAACCGGAACCGTTTGTTGAATCGCTTCCCGGGGGGATTCTTTGGTTAGTGACTTAAAAGATAGCAATAAAGGAGAATTCTTACCAAACAGGTACTGCACTGCCTTATATCATTTCGAAGGAGGG
>JAWWDW010000559.1:0-1787 GCA_033719735.1 Robiginitalea sp.
AGATGTTCCTGCACGCAGAGAAGATCGCCGAATCAGATCCCTATATTGACTTTCAATCCGCAGTGGCTTTCCTGCGGATCGGGACGGATTTTACCGAGAACTTCTACCAGTTGGAAGTCCCCCTGTCCTTTACCGATTTCTCGGCAACCACGGCTGAGGAGATCTGGCCGGCCATCAACAACCTCGATGTGGCCCTGTCCGACATGCAAAAAGTAAAGAGCCAGGGGATTTCCGACCAGTCGCTCGGGCAGGTCGTCTTCTATGAGATTGTGGACGGGGAAGCCGTGGTGGTAGATGAATTCGCGCCCAGGGAACCCGGTCGTATCCGCATCGGGATCCGCGGAAATCCATCCCTGGGAAGCCTCCGCAGCGCCATGATCGGGATCAAGAACATCGACAACGTGCCGCTGAGGACGGAGGTTTGGTTTAACGAGCTCCGGCTTGCCGGCCTGGATAACGACGGGGGATGGGCTGCCATCGCTGCGGTGGATGCCAACATGGCGGATTTTGCAAATGTTTCGGCCACGGGAAGCACTTCTACCTCAGGTTTTGGGGCAATCAACGAACGGCCGAATGAACGCCTGCGGGAAGACGCCGTTGCCTATGGGGTGGTTACCAATGTGGAGCTGGGCAAACTCCTGCCTTCCAGATGGAACGTGCAGATCCCTTTTAATTACGGGATTTCTGAAGAGTTGATCACCCCCGAATTCGATCCGGTTTACGACGATTTGAAACTCCAGGACCGGATCGATGCGGCGAATACCCCCGAGGAAGCCGAAGCCATCCGCGAACAGGCGGAAGACTACACCAAACGGACCAGTGTCAACTTCATAGGTGTTCGGAAAAACCGGTCGGAAGAGGCCACGCCCCATATTTACGACATCGAAAACTTCACGTTCAATTACTCGTATAACGAGACGAACCACCGGGATTTTGAGGTTGCCAGCCTCCGGGATCAGAATGTACGGGCCGGGGCGATCTACAACCACAATTTCAAACCTTCCAATGTGGCTCCCCTTGCCAAAAAGGATTCGATCTTAAAGGGGAGTTACTGGCAATGGCTCAAGGATTTCAATTTCAATTACCTGCCCACCAGTATCGGGGTGCAGTCCGACATCAACCGGCAGTTCAACCAGCAGCGTTTCAGGGACGTATTGGAGCCGGGCGTGGAAAGCCTGGAACTTCCCCTGCTCCAACAGCGGAATTACCTTTTCAACTGGCAGTACACCCTGAACTATTCCCTGACCAAGTCCCTGAGGATCAACCTGACGGCAGCCAACAACAATATTGTCCGCAATTACTATGCAGAACCGGGCAATCCGTTTTCGGACATCCTTCAGGACCGCTCTGTCTGGGATGGGTTCTTTGATATCGGGGAGCCCAACCGCCACGCCCAGCAAATGCAGCTGAATTACGAAATCCCGCTGAACAAGATCCCGATCCTCGACTTTATAAATGCCCAGTATACCTATACGAGCAATTTTGAATGGCAGCGGGGGGGTGATGCGATCAACCTGGCGGTGGCCAAGGAGCAGAACCCCGGGGTCCCCGAAGACCAGCTGGTCCTCCCTTCCATCAATACGGTACAGAACGCCAACACCCATAGCCTTACCCTGGCCCTCACCATGCAGCGGTTCTACGACCGCCTGGGCCTGAAAAAATCCGGGGGGAAGCCGACAAACCAGATCGCTGCCCCCCGTACCGACAAAGGGGGAAATACCAAAGAAGGCGAAAAAGCCCCCAAAAAGACCTCCAAATTGGCGAACACGGCCATTGATATTGTAACC
>JAWWDW010000560.1:0-1782 GCA_033719735.1 Robiginitalea sp.
GCCAGCATCCCCGAAAATGAGCGCTGCGACAGGCTTGCGGTGGAAGCGAGCCACGGGGGATCCCTTCCTGAGGATTCCGGTTATGTTGAAAACATGGATGAATCGTTGCTATAGTTTTTTTAAATTTCGGTATCTAAGCTGAAAAGTCATGGCGAGCAAGTCCATCCTGTCTTATCAGGGGCCCCTTTCGTTCAGTACCATCGACTGGTTACTGTCCGAATTTAAAATGGCCGCTGAGGATCATGAGCTCTCCTTCAAGACTTACAAGAAGATGATTTCCCTGATGATCGAGGCTCTTGAGAATGTGACCAAGTATGCCGATCAGGCCATGTGCAACGGGCAGGACAAGGTTCCCGGGTTCTGTCCATCCTGCCAGATCAACCAGAATGCAAACTGGATAGAACTGATTACCCGCAATCCGGTGAAGAACCAAGATGTGGATGCCCTTAAGAACAGGATCGACCATGTGAACAAGCACAGCAAGGACGAGCTGAAAGAACTTTACAAATCGACCATTACCAATGGCCAGTTTACCCCGAGGGGAGGGGCCGGACTGGGGTTTATCGAGATGGCCAAGACCACGGGAAACAAACTGGAATATGCCTTTGAATCCCTGTCAGGAGACTATTCCCTCTACACTTTACGGGCCAGCCTGACCCTTTAAGGCGATCACAATTCTTATGGTCCGGATCCCTTCCGGATGGTATTTTTAAGTCTTTCCAGGTCATCGGGCGTGTCAACCCCCTGTGAGGGCAGGTGGGTCACCGCCGTCCGGATCCGGATCCCGTGTTCCATCCACCGCAATTGTTCCAGCGACTCGGATTGTTCCAGGGAAGTGGGGGGAAGTTTTACCACCTGCTCCAGAATTTCGCGCCCGAATGCGTAAAGACCAATGTGTGTGTAAAGGGTGGGGCCGGATGAAGACAGGTCCCTTTTCCCGTCCCTGCTGGCCGGGATGGGAGCCCGGGAAAAATACAGGGCCCGGAATTCCAGGTCCACAACCACCTTTACGACGTTGGGATTATCCAGTTCCTCCGGGGAACCGAGAGGCCTGATCAGCGTGGCAACGGAAGTCTGGGGGAGTCTGATGCAATCCAGCAGTGCCTGGAGCTGCTGAGGCTGGATCAGGGGTTCATCCCCCTGGATATTCACCACCCGGGAAAAGCGAAGGCCGGTTTCCTTTTCATATAGGTCCGCGGCTTCTGCACATCGTTCGGTGCCGCTTCCATGATCGGGAGAGGTCATCACCACCTTTCCCCCGAAGGCCAGCACCGCGTCATAAATCCGCGCATCGTCGGTGGCCACCAGAAGGTGGTCAAAAAAGGGGGAAGAGCGTTCATAAACCCACTGGATCATGGGTTTCCCCCGAAGATCAGCCAGGGGTTTGCCAGGGACGCGTGAGGAGGCGTACCTGGCCGGTATAATACCTAGATATTCAGACACCTTTTTCTTTCAAAAATAGGAAACTGGCCGGAGAAACCTTTTTGAATCCGGCTAAAATTGTAATTTTGTCATACTTTCAGGTTATTTTGTCAGAAAGCACATGGAAATTCAACAGATCAAGCAAAGATTTGGGATCATTGGGACCTTTCCCGGCCTGGACAGGGCCATTGACATCGCCAGGCAGGTGGCCCCCACCGACCTGAGCGTACTCATCACGGGAGAAAGCGGGACCGGGAAGGAAGTGTTCCCCCAGATCATTCATTCCCTGGGGGGGAGGAAACATGGACCCTATATCGCAGTAAATTGTGGCGCCATTCCTGACGGGACCATTGATTCGGA
>JAWWDW010000561.1:0-1777 GCA_033719735.1 Robiginitalea sp.
CTCCCTGGCCTATTATTCCCTGGTTCGTATCGGGGAGATGCATCCGGTCCCGGGCGCCTTTGACGAGGCCGTGGCCTGGGTTCCTTTTGAGGAATTGCCCCCCATGTGGATGGATCACCAAGCCATCGTAAGAGAAGCCCGCCACCGCCTGAAAGAGGATACGCGTCACCAACAAATTACCCACAAACTCCTTCCCAGCCCCTTTACGATGCCGGAGCTCCACCAGCTGCACCAGAACATCCTGCAGCAAAAAATCGACCGCAGCCGCTTTCAGAAGAAGATGCTGGCTACAGGGGTCTATAAACGGTTGCCCAGGCTGCAGAAGGATGCCCCGGGCCGCAACCCGTATCAGTATGTGGTGGAAAAGGAGGAACAGTGAGAACTTCCCGATGAACACTGACAGCTGCCAGGCTGTCTTTTAAAGCAGGAGTTGTTTTTTATCCCAAAGCAAATAGGGGGCACCCCAAGGACAGGGCCAAGATATTTTGACAGTATCTTTGAGGTAACCGGGAGTCCCTCCCTTAATAGGGTCATATCTAAAAATCCAATGTAAGACAGCTCCTATACGTCCTTTGTATTCGCGATGCATCCTGGTCCCCTCCATATAAGCCGAATCCATACCTTTCAGCTAAGACGCCTCTTGTTGGGAAGTCTCACGTATCTGCTGTGTGCAGTAGCCTCCTTTTCCCAGGAAGCCGATGCGTATAAGTATGCCCTGGGCTTTAAATCGGATAATGATGCGTATGTGGCCTTCGAGAACTTCGACCGTTTTTACACCTTTGGGGCCAATATTTTCTTTGCCTGGAAGCCACCCCGGTTCCTGGGCCTTGAAAAACCCCTGCCCAAAAAGAAGGACTATTTCTTTCAGCTTGGATTGCAGCAAGAAGGGTATACCCCTACAAAGAAGTTGGTGACTGCCCTCGAGGTGGAGCAGGACAGCATATCTTTTGATCGCCCTTTCGCAGGTCTGCTATACGGAACCCTGGAAGGAACCTATATTTTGGAAAGGTCCTTTCTAAAAACAGCGATACAACTTGGACTTATGGGGCCCTCGGCTCTCAGCAAGGAGATGCAGGACTGGATCCATGAAAACATTACAGGAGACGGTACTTTTGACGGATGGGCCTATCAGGTGCCCGATCAACTCATTTTGAACCTGAATGTGTCCGGAGCCTATGACCTGCTTCCCCAAAGCAAGTTTTTGGATGTCTATGCCGCGGGCAGGGCACGACTTGGGAATCTTCACATTGATGCGACGCCTGTACTAGGTTTTCGGTTAGGGAAATTCGGCATGCTAGGAACTTCTTCCGCCTACGGGAACACCTTGGTCGCCCCCCGGACTCAGAAAGAACTATTTCTTAGAAGCACCGTTTCGACCACGTTTACGGCTTACAATGGCACAGCCCAAGGGAATATATTCAGGCAGGATTTTGAATATGCGGTTCAGGATTTGAGCCGGTTTCACATAGAGATGACCCATGGAATATACGTGTCCGGAAAGCGCTATGCCCTTGGTTTTGACCATATTTTCAGTTATAACAAAGTCGTTAAAGGGACCAGACATATCTATGCACGGGTCGATTTCATTTACCGGTTCTGACGTTGGTTGTTTGGCAGTCTGCAGGTTGCTGCCGGGATCCCCTGTGTGATCGCGACATGGCCCCGGACAGGTAACCTAGCGGGAAATCCGGGAAATAACTCTATTTGAAAGGATTAAAAAAAAGGTACGAGCCAGGGCTTCGTACCTTTTTTATCAGAGGTCTTAACTTATTGACAG
>JAWWDW010000562.1:0-1775 GCA_033719735.1 Robiginitalea sp.
CTCAACTTCCGCCTCAGGGCGCTGGTGGTTTCCTTTTTTTGCCACCACCTTTTCCAGCCGTTTACCCTGGCCAGCCATTGGCTCGCAAGACAGTTCCTGGACTTCGAGCCCGGGATCCATTACGGGCAGCTTCAGATGCAGGCAGGCCTTACGGGAACCAATACCGTCAGGGTCTACAGCCCTACCAAAAATGCCCGGGAACACGACCCGGAGGCGGTTTTTATAAAGAAATGGCTCCCCGAACTGCGGGACCTTCCACCCCAGCTGGCTATTGAACCCTGGGAATCAAGCCCCCTGGAAGCGGGTTTTTACGGGTTCGAATACGGGAGGGATTACCCCCGGCGGATTGTGGAAGTGCAAAGGACCCGGGAAACGAATCTGAAGGTTCTTTTCGAAATCCGGGAGAGTCCCTTTGCCAAAGTGGAGAGCAGGCGGATCCTCCAAAAGCATACGCTTCCCGGACGCCGTGGTTGAGTACCTCATAAAAAAACCCTCCAAAGGGAGGGTATCTATTTTTTCGTGTCGAGGACCGCGCCAGGGTTTGGAGAACCCCCCGGGAAAAACGGCTAAACGATTCCCAAAAGGGCCAGAACCAGGGTGATCAGGACCGCGCCCAGGACCAGGATCAGGACGAATACCATAACTCTCAGGAAACCGTTTAAAACACGGGTCCCCATGGATATATTTCTTTCCATTTTCAGATAGTTTCCTACAAGATACTAAAAAATAAAGGGAGTGCGGGAACGGCCCTTTCGAAATCGACCAACTCCTTCATTCACACCACAACCTACAGGTTCGAGGTGTTCAGGGGCCTGATATCCAGAAGGATCGCAAGCCGAATCATCCCCGATATCAGTCTTTTGATCCCGGCGAAAGCTTCTTGCTGAGTTCTTCCAGGGAGATCCCCTTTGTCTCGGGCATCATGAAGTGCACAAAAAGCAACTGGAGGAACATCATAAAGGCAAAAAAACCAAAAACCGGTCCTGGCCCCACCCAGCTGAAGAGCACGGGGATGGAGGAGGGGATCAGCCATGCCAGAATCCAGTGTACCGAGGTGCCGAAGGATTGGCCGGATCCCCTGAGGTGGTTCGGGAAGACCTCGGAAATGTATACCCAGATCACGGTACCCTGCCCGATGGCATGGGCTGCGATAAACAAAAAGAGGAACACCGGGACCATCATCCCGGTCCAGTTCAGCAGGAAAGCTGCTGCCACAAGCCCCAGGGAAACGATGTACCCGAAGGAACCGAGGTACATCAACTGCCTTCGCCCGAGCCGGTCGATGAGGTAAATCCCCAAAAGGGTAAAGACCAGGTTGGTAAATCCAATCCCGATACTGCTCAGCAAGGCGGTGCTTTCCCCCAGGCCCGCAGCCTCAAAAATTCGGGGGGCGTAATACAAAAAGGCATTGATGCCCGAAAGCTGATTGAAAAAGGCAATCAAAAAGGCGAGGATCAGGGGAAATCGATATTTCCTCAAAAAGATGTGTTCCCCCTTGCCTTCAGCGGGGCTTGATTGCATCATATCCTCGTGGAGCCGGGCCACGGTGAGTTCCGAGCCGAGTCGTTCCAGGACCTTTCCGGCTTCTTCTTCCCGCCCCCGGGTCATTAACCAGCGTGGGCTCCTGGGGAGTCCCATGGCAAAGACCGTATAGACTACGGCCGGAAAAGCCTCAACCCCTACCATCCAGCGCCAGTCATTTTCGCTGATGCCGTTGAGCAGGTAGTTCGAGAAAAAGGCGATGAGGATTCCGAAGACGATATTGAACTGATAGA
>JAWWDW010000563.1:0-1774 GCA_033719735.1 Robiginitalea sp.
AAAGGGCACCCTGGATCTGGATTATTACGTCCTGCCCGAGAACCTCGAAAAAGCCAGGCTTCAGTTCCGGCAGGTCCCCATGATGCTGGAGGCCTTTGAACACTGGTTTGGCCCTTACCCGTTTTACGAGGACGGCTTTAAACTGGTGGAGGTACCCTACCTGGGGATGGAGCACCAGAGCTCCGTCACCTATGGGAACGGCTACCAGAACGGCTATCGGGGGACGGACCTATCAGGGAGCGGCTGGGGAATGAAATTCGATGTCATCATCATCCACGAGGCCGGCCATGAATGGTTTGCGAATAACATTACCAACCGGGACATCGCCGACATGTGGATCCACGAGGGGTTTACGGCCTATTCCGAAAACCTCTATCTGGACTATCACTTCGGAACGGAGGCGGCTGCCGCCTATGTGATCGGTACCCGGGCCAGAATCAAAAACGACCGCCCCATCATCGGGCCCTACGGGGTCAACAAGGAGGGGTCCGGGGACATGTACTACAAAGGAGCGAACCTTTTGCATACCCTCAGGCAATTGGTGGAGGACGATGTGCTGTGGCGCAAGATCCTCCGGGGGATGAACGAAACCTTCTACCACCAGACCGTAACGACCGGTCAGATTGAAGACTACCTGAGTGAGCAAACTGGCAAGGACCTGCAGGCGTTTTTCGACCAGTACCTGCGTACCACCATGGTCCCAACCCTGGAATACCAGTGGGATGGCACAACCCTCCGCTACCGGTATACGGAAATCGTGGATGGGTTCGACATGCCGGTCAGGGTCTTTCTTAACGAAGCCCCCCATTGGATTTATCCAACTGCCCAGTGGAAGGAAAAAGATTTCGGGAGCCAGCCGGAGGCCTTCCTGCTAGATCCTAATTTCTACGTGATTGCAAAAGGACTTTGACATCCACCCTGTTTCGCAAGGGTCCGGGCCAATAGGGATGCCATAAGACCCCGGGTGCAATGTCAGGAAATTAGTACCTTTAGGAGGACCCGGGAACCTTCCGTGCATCAGCCCTGACCAAACTGGGCTCCTGGGTACGTGACTTATGTCCAAGCTACCTTCAGACCAGCAATTCATTGACCTTTCCGACTACGGTCGTCCTTTTGGCAGGCAGATCGCCTTTTGGCTCAGGGATACCCGCCTGACCCCTGTGCACGTTACCATTGGATTCATTGTTGCGGGCCTGCTGGCCGTTGGGTGCATTTTAAACGGCTATTACTGGGGCGCCGTCCTCTTCCTGATGCTGAAGTCTGTTCTGGACGCGGCGGACGGGGAACTGGCCCGGGTCAAAAACACGCCCTCCTATACTGGCCGCTTCCTGGATTCAATCTCCGACATGGCGATCAACCTGCTGATTATCTGGAGCATCTGGAAGGTCACCAATGCCCCCGCCTGGATGGCTGTCCTGGCATTTTTTGGGCTACAACTGCAGGGAACCCTGTACAACTACTACTATGCCATCTTGCGCAAGCACCGCAATGGGGATCGCACCAGCAGGATCTTTGAAACCCGCATCCCAAAAGCACTTTTGGGGGAAGACCAGCGAAAAGTCACGTTTCTCTTCAGGGCTTACAGGCTTTGCTACGGGGGTTTTGACAAAATGATCTACGCCCTGGACCGAAAAGCAGCCATTGCCACCCGCTGGCCCAACTGGCTGATGACCGGCGTATCCACCTTCGGGTTGGGGTTCCAGCTGCTTCTGATCGGCCTGTTGCTGGTTACAGGGCTGGAGTCCTATATCTTCCCCTTTTTCATCGGTTACTC
>JAWWDW010000564.1:0-1774 GCA_033719735.1 Robiginitalea sp.
AGACTTCCTCGTCCCGGTTCTGCGGACCACTCCCCGTGATCAGCACGACTGAGGGAAAGGGGCCTTGGCCTTTTGGAAGGGTAAGGGTCCCGGCCAGGGTGATCCCCGCCCCCGGGTTTTCGAAGGTGATTTCCTCCACCTGGTAAGGGTAGGGGGGCTTGGGTTCCTGGGGCCGGAGCAGGGGCTCTTTTTCAGGCATTTCCCGGGAAAGGTCCAGGGGGAGGCTCAGCCCTCCCTGTTTAAACGTACCGGCTATGCGTCTGTCCGGGGTCAGGCTCCCCTCATAAACAATCCCTGCTGCGGCCACTTCCAGGCGAAAGTCCGGTGGCTCAAACCGGACGGTGGTCACCGGGATTCCCGTGGCCCCCTGGTCGGGGCTGTCCATGGTGGCTTCATATCCTTCCCCGTTTTGGGTCAGGTGGAATACCAGGCGCAACTGGGTGCCCTGCACTTTGAGGATGCCGTTCCATTGCCCGGTGATGTCCTGGGCCTGAAGGCTGAGGAATGAAAGTGCCGCGAGGAGGGACAGAAGGGTCTTTCTCATGAGGGGAAGATTTTGATTCCTGTCCAATGTATTCAAATTTACCGAGCTTTAGACGGTCCTCTTCGAAATATGTCCCGGGCCCAGGGCAGGGGAGGGGGCAACTCAGTTTCTCAGAAAGGCATCCGGGTGTTCCACCATACGGATTCCGGGTAATTTTTTAAAGAGTTCCTCTGCCAGGGATTTTGGGATGGCGGTAGCGTACAAGGTAAGCTCCTCCAGTCTTTCGAGCTTGTAGATGGTCTCTGGTAGCGTATTGACCGGGCATCCGGAGAGTACCAGGCGGGTCAGGTTTTTGAGGTTCCCGATCTCCGGGGGGATTTTATCAATATGGTCCGAACAGATCGCCAGGTATTCCAGGGATTCCAGCTCGCAGACCTGTAGGGGAAAGGCTTGTAATTGGGTTTGCGAAAGGTTCAGGGTGCGTACCTTTTTCAGTTTCCCAAAAGTGTCGGGCAGGATCTTCAACGGGTTCCGGAACAGGTCTAACTCCCGAAGCCCTGTAAGGCCCCCGATACCATCCGGGAGCCGATCGATACGCGTATCATCGCATTTGAGGATTTCCAGGTTTTTCAGGTCTCCGATGGATTCCGGGAGGGATTCCAGCGGATTTCCCCCCAGTGAAAGGATCTTTAGTTGGGAGAGCTCCCCCAATCCCTCCGGGAGCCTTACCAGGGCATTTCCCCCCAGGTGGCACTCCCGGAGTCCCTTTAATTCCCCGATCCAGTCAGGGAGTTCCCCAAGGTCCGTCTGCTGCAGGGAAAGCACCTGCAGGTTGGTACACTGGCGGAGTACCGGATCCAGGGCTTTGAGTTTCCTGCCATCCAGGTTCAGTTCCCCGATAGCTTTCGGGTCCTTCTTTACTTCTTTTAAGGAATGGGTGTCTTTCAGCATGGTTGTTAACATTTATACCCTGGTGCCGGACCCAGGGGTTGCACAGAGCTGTCTCATCAGATAAATGCGCGGCATTCATTCCCCGGGCTTAAACAAAATATCCATAAGTTCGATGTCCGGTGCTTCCACCAATTCGAAGGCTTCGGAAATACCGCCAGCCAACTCCGAATTGCGAAATTCCTTGGGGGACGCTCCCGTGCCCCAGACATAACTCCCCATACCACCCCGGGTGCATCCATTTTGACATCCTAGTTTTGCAGTAGTCTGGGCAGGACCCTGAACCGGGGTTCCTTTTCCCGGGATTTTTGCATTAGGGCTTCCCCGTAAAACAGGGATTTC
>JAWWDW010000565.1:0-1770 GCA_033719735.1 Robiginitalea sp.
GAAACCCTTTTTCGGCATAGGGGGCATAGGAGGCATGGGGGGCATGCTCACCATTTCAGGAATCTGTTCCATGATCTCCTCCACAAGGGGAGCCACATCCGGGATTTCCGGTACCACTACATCGAAATCCTCAAAATTGAAATCCATATCATGGTCAAAATGGAATTCCCACCTTTCTGCCTGGGTGCGAACCTTGACCTCTGAACTATTCCCGAGGATCTCAACACCTTCACGGCCAAAGTAGGCCGCTGCCTCTTCTGCAGTGGCGCCCTCGAGTTCCACCGTGGCCTCCACCTCTACTTCATTCCTGTTCCAGGTCTCAAATTCGATATCCGCATAGCTGGTGTTCAATTCCACCACCACATCCGGCTTTACCTTAAAACTCTCTTTGTAAGACTTGGCTTCCTGACCAAGGCTGGCAGAGGTTATTCCAAAAACCCCGGCGACTAACAGCAGTCTAGATACTGCCTGATTGAACTGTTTCATTTTTTGATGATTTTAATTCGCTTAATTTCTCCTTTAACTTCAACAACAATTGCAACCGGTACTGCAAATTCTTTATCATGGCCGTTATGGTCTGCTCGTTCGGCCCTATTTCGTTTAGTTCTTCATTGAGCTGCTCATACTCCGTATTGAGGTCGCTCAGCCTGGAGATAAAATTGTCAGCGATCTCCCTGTTTTCCTCGGAGATATCCAGGCTTGCCAGTTCCAGGTTGATGCTGGCGGTATAGTATTGCTCCAGCTTCCTCAGATCCGGGGAAAGGTCCCCAAGGGAAAGGCCCGAAGGGGAAGTAATGGTATCCGACTGCTCTTCTACAAGGGCATCCGTCCCTTGCGGAAGGGCCGGGTTTTGCCGGAACATCCAAAAAGCAAGGCCGAGCAACGCCACTACGGAGGCTGCAATCCCCAGCCAGAAGAAGGGTCGGGATTTCTGCCCCCGAAAGGCTTCCCCCAGACGTGCCTCGAACCGGGCTTCATGCCCCCTGGGCATTGGAAATTCCCGCTTTCGTTCCGATTCAAATAACTCTCTAAGATCCTGCGACATTTCTCGTTTGATTTAATAGTTCTTTCAGATAGTTCTTGCCCCGCATCAGACGGGTCCGGCATGTGGTTTCCCGGAGGTCCAGGATCTCCGAGATCTCCTGGTGGTCATACCCTTCAACCAGGTATAGCTGGACCACATACCGGTATTTATCCGGGAGTTCTTCTATGGCAGCCTTAACCGTTTCCACGGCAACATCCTGTTCAACGCTCCAGTCTTCGGGCGCCTCGGCAATACTGAGGCGATGCTCCTGGAGTTCGACAAAGTGTTGTTTACGGGCCTTTAGAAAATCAATGCTCCGGTTGACGACGATCCGTTTAAGCCAGGCCCCGAAGCTGACATTCCCCTCGAACTGATCGATTTTCTGAAAGGCCTTTATAAATGCCTCCTGGGTGATGTCCTCCGCATCCGCAGGGTTTTTGACGAATCGCATGGCCACACAAAACATCCCATGTGCGTATTGCCGGTACAGGGTTAGCTGGGCCCTGCGGTTTTGATTCCTGCATTGCGCTATCAGATCATTCGGGATCGTCGCCGTTGTTTCCAGTTTCTGGTTGTTTTAAGTTGTCACCCTAAGAGACGGGTTAAAAATCCGGGTGTTGCAAAAAAGGCTACTTTTAAGAAAATTTTTTGCCTTTCCCCTTGGAACAAGTTAGTATAAAAAACGAGGTGCTTTCCCTTCAAGTCCTGAACTACGGGGCCATCATCCAACAACTTAGGTTCCGTGC
>JAWWDW010000566.1:0-1770 GCA_033719735.1 Robiginitalea sp.
ATACCTGGCAGGCCATGCGGCCCGGGAGTACAAGGCGGGCAAACGCTCCCTTTGCGGGGTGCCCATGCCGGAGGGCATGCGTGAGAATGATGCCTTTCCCGAGCCTATCATCACCCCGGCGACCAAGGCCGAAAAAGGGGACCACGACGAGGACATTTCCAGGGAGCAGATCATGGAAAGGGGCCTGGTATCCGAGGCGGACTATATACAACTGGAAGCCTATACGCGGGCGCTCTTTAAAAGGGGTACCGAGCTGGCGGCGGAAAAAGGGCTGTTGCTGGTGGATACAAAATACGAGTTCGGGCGCGGGCCGGACGGCAGCATCATGCTGATTGACGAAATACACACCCCGGATTCGTCCCGGTACTTTTACGCAGACGGGTATGCGGAGCGGCAGAGGAGGGGGGAGCCCCAAAAACAGCTTTCCAAAGAATTTGTAAGGCAATGGCTGATCTCCAACGGCTTTCAGGGGCTGGAAGGACAAACCCTGCCCGAAATGAGCGACGCCTACATTCAATCCATTTCGGAGCGGTATATAGAGCTGTATGAAAACATCCTCGGAGAGCAGTTTGTAAAGGCCGATATCTCTGATATTGAAGGCCGTATTACCGCTAATGTCCTTAATTACTTGAGTACTTTATAACGGACTATCGCCCTATCCGAAGGAGCTTTTTCAGGGTGAGTTCCTTTTTTTCTTCCAGGCGGGTGAGGATTTTCAGGAAGGCCATAGCCGTTATGTACGCATCCCCAAGGGCAGTATGCCGGTCCCGGCACGAAAGGTCGAACTTACGGGCGAGTTCATCCAGACTATAGGATTCCTTTTTCTGCAAAACAGGCGTATTCAGCAGGGTTCTCCGGTACAGGGCACTTGTATCCAGTACCGGGTTGTTCCATTCAGGCAGTCCCTGCCGCCAAAGTGCACGGCGGATCATCAACAGGTCAAAATGGATGTGGTGCCCCACGATGATCGCGTCCCCGATATAGGCCACCAACTGTTCAAGGGCCTCTTTTTCCGGGACCCGGGGGTTGGGCCCCTGCCTTAAAATCCCGTGGATGGGAACTGAACGTCGGTCAAAATGTTCCTGTGCGATAAAGATTTCGAGGGAGTCCCGCACCCGGATACGCCTATCCACCAACCGAAGGGCCCCCATACTGAGGATACGGTCCACATCGGGGTCCAGCCCGGTGGTCTCCGTATCCAGTACGACGAATTCCGCTTCGGCAATATCCGATCCTCCCCGGGATGATTCCCGGTTGGCAGGGGTGTTCCAAAGGCGTGACACCAGGTCCTTCATAGAATCCGATTCGATACTTTAAAGCGGATGTTGATCAACTCCTGCAATTCCTTGATGGTTTTAAAGGTCCGTTTCAGTTTGACCTTTTCCTCTTTCCCCAGAGCGTCCAGGGTGATAAAGCGGCCTGAATCGTTGTTGGCCAGCCCCTGTTTGGTCCGGAACTTTAGCAAAGCCTTGGTGGCGTAGGAACAGGAAAGGAAGAGCTCCCGGTTATTGGGTTCCAGTTCGGCCAGCTTTTCAAAACGTTCGGCCGTATTGTTGATGGATTTTACCTGATGGGAAAGGATCAGCACCCGGGCCCCGTCCGTCAAAGGCATCAATGCCCGCCGTTTCAGGTCGAAAAAGTCCTTGTGCTTTCCGTCCTGTTCCAGCAGGAATTGCCTGAAAAAGCCTGTAGGGGAGTGGTTCTGCAGGGCGCCCGCGGCCAGGTGGTAATAGAACATCGGGTATTTGCTGACGTTGGCGAAGATGAAAT
>JAWWDW010000567.1:0-1768 GCA_033719735.1 Robiginitalea sp.
ATGCGATTTCCATAGGTGCTCTCCAAAAGGAGTACATCCGCCTGTTCTGGCCGCTCGGGCGGGCCCAGCAATTCATCGGAAGGCCGCCCGACATCCCCGGAGAACACAAAGTGTTTCCCGCTGATTTCCAGCTCTATAAAACTGGCCCCCAGGATATGGCCGTTGTAGCGGAAGCGAAACGCTATCCCCTCCAGTTCTCCGTGCCATGCATCCCTGGGTACGGCCTGAAATCGAGATATAGCCAGGCGGGCATCATCCAGGGTATACAGGGGCAGTGGTTTTTCGTGTTTGCTGTACCCTTCTTCCCGGGCACGCTGGGCCTCTTCCATATGGATTTTCGCACTGTCTTCCAGTACGATCCGCGCTACTTCAAGGCTGGGGGTCGTCCCAAAGACGGGCCCCTGGAAACCATCCCGCACCAGGCGGGGCAACATGCCCACATGGTCCAGGTGTCCATGGGTGATCAGAACGGCTTCCAGGCTTGAGGGGGCTACCGGCCAGGGCTCCCAGTTATGGACCCTCCGGCTTTTAAGGCCCTGAAACATCCCGCAATCCACCAGGATGCGGCGGCCATCGAACTCCAGGAGGTATTTAGAACCGGTAACACAGCCGGCCGCACCCCAGAATTGTAGTTTTGCTGTTTTCATGGTTCGGAAAACACATTGCACAATTGGGAGAATTCTTCCAGGACGCGTTTCTTCCGGGGATCGGAAACCCCCAGGTGATCGAGAAAATAAGGGGCTTCCAGCAACTCCTTGCAGAGGACAATCCCACGTTCCAGGATAAATTCCTTTTCACGGGCACTGAGCAGGGTGCTTACGGTGATCGGATACAGCCCAGACCGGTCGATGCGTCGTTTCAGGCTGTTTTTAGGGGGGTAATTCCAGCTGAGCAGGTAGAGGCCGGCACACTTCCCGTATTGCTGGGCATCCCGGGTAAAACGGGTATTGGTGACCACCCAGGCCGGTTTCAGGTTCACACGGTCCTCCTGCTGGTGGTCATTCCAGCGCACAATATCCTGGAAGCGGGAATGGATGTACAGCGGGATCTTCACGTCGCATTTTTTTCCGGCATTGGAGTGGAACTTGCACTCGATCAGCGTAACCCCTTTCGGACCGGTAGCCACCACATCGATTTCATGGGCCACGCAATGGCCCTGATAGATCTGATTGGTCTGGGTCTGATGCCCGGAATGGTTCAGGACCGCACTGACGAATTTCTCAAAAGGGAATCCGGATGGGCCGAGCTCGTAGATCGCTTTTTTCAGTTTATAGCGGGAAGCACAGGATTCCCTGTATTTCCGAAGCAATGCGAAGGCCCGGTTATAGATCTCCCGGGTGGACATCTCCTCATAGATCTCATCGGTCACCTTCTGGACAATCGTATCCACTACCCCGGAAGGGGCACCGCTATGGAGGAGCGATTTCCTCAGCTTCTCCGGGGCGAAGGGCACTTTTTCGCCCGAGGACTTTACGATCACGGGGTTCCTTTTCATTCGGGCAGGTAGTTGTCGGTTCAGTTGTTTTCAAAGTAATCCCGGATGAGCGCCTGCATCTGGCCCTCGGTCATGCTGTCTGCTGTAAGGACATCACGGACCCTGGAAGCAATCTGAGGATACGCCGCATCCAAACGCTTTTTAAACTGGATATTGGTACCCGCAGGTCCATAGAGCACGATGGCATCGGCATTATTCAGCGCTTTGGCCAGGTTGTCAAAATACGCCCGAAGCTGGTGGTTCTCCCGTTCCGTGTACTTGCTGTCATGAACC
>JAWWDW010000568.1:0-1747 GCA_033719735.1 Robiginitalea sp.
AACTCAAACCCGCCCTATTCTGTCATTTCTGAATTTGCCGTGGATGCCCCTTCCGTGGAGGTTTTCGAAACCGATGTGGTGCTGGTTTATATCCTCTGGGAACAGGTTGACGACCCAACCGGGCCTATTGATGTATGGCGACTCTTACCCCAGACACGGCTGGTAAACGAGGGGATCCTGCAATACAACTACGATCATACGTTCCTGGACGTAAGAATCTTTATGGAAACTGATTTTGACCCGGCCTTCCTGCTGCCGGGTGACACAGACAACCAGATCTTCCGGATCGCCATCCTGCCGGCTGATGGTGCAGGCAAAACCTCCCTGGATACCAGCAACATGGAAGAAGTGCTGGACTACCTGGGGGTAGAGCCCTCTGATATCCCGCGCTATATCCGGGATTAGAAGCGTTAAAATTTCCTCAAAGCCCCCGCCCCAGGCGGGGGTTTATTTTTTAAACAATTATTTTTGGGAATACGGATAAAAAGACAATCCACATTAATAAAAACCTATGAAACAGATCGTTCTGCCCCTTATTTGTGTCCTGCTTTTCAGTTGCCGTGGCAATTCCCAAAAGACGGCCTCCAGCGAATCCAGGGATACTGCCCAAACAGAAGAATTCGCCATTCAGAAGTCGGATGCCGAGTGGCGCAAAGAACTGACGGACATGGAGTACTACATCCTGCGTAAGGCCGGAACCGAGAATCCCGGCTCCAGCGACCTGTTGGACAACAAAGCAAAAGGCACCTATGTATGCGCCGGTTGCGGGAACCCCCTCTTTAAAAGCGAGCACAAAGTCAAATCGGGTACCGGCTGGCCCAGCTTTGATCGTGAGATCGAGGGGAATGTGGCCTACAGCGTGGACTATGAGATCGGCTACAAACGGACCGAAGAGCATTGCGCCCGCTGCGGGGGGCACCTCGGGCATGTCTTTGAGGACGGCCCCAGGGAAACCACCGGATTGCGGCACTGCATCAACGGGGCTGCCCTGGATTTCATCCCGGAAGAATAACCCCTGCTGCCCACCAAAATCACCCTGAAACCCAAAAAATTCAGGGCAACCCTTTGTTTGCCCAAGGGGCTGGCAGCTTTCGGTTGGGTTTCCTACCTTTGCAGGGCAATTTTCTAAAGAAACTGATCCACTATGAGCACTTTTGATATTATCGTCCTGGGCAGCGGCCCCGGGGGCTATGTAACTGCCATACGCGCCTCTCAACTGGGTTTTAAAACGGCCATTATTGAAAAAGAGAGCCTGGGAGGGGTATGCCTGAACTGGGGATGCATTCCCACCAAGGCGCTATTGAAATCCGCACAGGTGTTTAATTACCTGCAGCACGCGGAGGACTACGGACTGAAGGTCAAGGAGGCGGATAAGGATTTCGATGCCGTTGTTAACCGCAGCCGTAAGGTGGCAGAAGGGATGAGCAACGGGGTGAAGTTTCTGATGAAAAAGAACAAGATCGAGGTCATTGAAGGCTACGGCACCCTGAAACCCGGGAAGAAGGTTTCTGTGAAGGATTCGCAAGGGAAGGAAACCACCTATGAGGCCTCCCACATCATCATCGCCACCGGGGCCCGCAGCCGTGAATTGCCCAGCCTGCCCCAGGATGGGAAAAAGATCATCGGCTACCGCAAGGCCATGACCCTGGAAAAACAGCCCGAAAAAATGATCGTGGTGGGCAGCGGCGCCATCGGGGTGGAGTTTGCGTTTTTCTACAACGCCATGGGAACCGAGGTGACCGTGGTG
>JAWWDW010000569.1:0-1745 GCA_033719735.1 Robiginitalea sp.
AGTATTACACCGATTTTGAATACATCGACCCACTCCAGGGGTTTGCGGCCGAGATCATGAAAATTGCCGTGTATCATTTCGAGAGCTCCGAAACCCATATCTACCCGGCGGTCCAGCCCTTTGAAAACCGGCTGAAGGTAAAAGTTTCGGGGGCCCACTGGGTAGACCTTTCCGACCCAAAAGCCCATAAGGGACACGCCCTGGAACTGCTACAGGACCATCTGGGGATTCCCCCTGAAGCCACCCTGGCTTTCGGGGATTACAACAACGATCTGGAAATGCTGGACCGGGCGGGGTTTAGCTACGCCATGGCCAATGCACACCCCAACGTGCTCAAAAAGGCGCGTTTTCAGACCCTCAGCAATGATGAAGGAGGAGTGGAACACGTCCTGGAGCAGCTCCTCGCGGCCCTGGATTAAGTCTTTTGCTTCTTTTTACGGGCAGCCGGGAATAGCACATTGTTCAATATCAGCCGGTACCCGGGGGAATTGGGGTGCAGCTCCAATTCCGTCTTGGGATCCCCTACCCGGTGCTGGTAATCCTCGGGGTCATGCCCCCCGTAAAAAGTGAAGAACCCCCGCCCCTTGATACCGTGGATATACCGGGCTTCTCCGTTGAGCTTGTTTTCGCCCAGCACCAGCACGGTGGGTTTGATTTGGTCACGGGAAAAGGCAGTGGTCTGCCCCATAAACCCCTTGACCAGGGCCGTATGGTTCTGGCAGAGCATGGTGGGGACCGGATCCCACTTGGCCGAAAAATCCATGAGCGTGAAGTAGTCCGAATCCGGGGGGATGTCGTCCCGTTTATTGGTCATGTCTATGGAGGAAAACTCATACCTGCGCGGATTCCGCTCCAGCACAAAATCTGTAAAGGCAAAGGTCTTGCTGTAATCGAGCTGCTGCTGATAGTTCGGGTCTGAAGGGTCCCCGTCAAACATAGGTTCGCAAATATCGACCCCTTCAGCCGACAGGGCGATGTCAAAACTATCCGTGGCCGAGCACATGGCAAACATAAAACCACCGCCGATCACGTAATTCCTGATTTTCTGGGCCACCGCTCCCTTTTCTTCTGAAACCTTGTCATACCCCAGCTTCCGGGCCAGGGCCTCTGCCTGTTTTTTGCCCTCTATATACCAGGGGGCCGCACGGTAGGCCCCGTAAAACTTCCCGTACTGCCCGGTAAAATCCTCGTGGTGCAGGTGCAGCCAGTCGTAAATGGCCAGTTTGTCATCCAGCACTTCTTCGTCATAGACGGTTACATAGGGGATCTCGGCATAGGTCAGGACCATGGTCACCGCGTCGTCCCAGGGCTGGTTGTCCTTGGGGGAATACACGGCGATCTTCGGGGCCTTCTCCAGGATTACGGCCTCCATATTCTGGGAGGGGCTGGAAATGGTTTGCAGGATCGCTTCTGCCTCGGGGTCGGAGAGCACCTCAAAGGATACCCCGCGGATACGGCACTCGTTGCGGATTGGCTCCCCATCGGGAAGCAGGAAAGAACCGCCCCGGTAGTTGAGCAGCCACTGTACCTTTTGCTGCTTGGTCAGCACCCAGTAGGTGATGCCGTACGCCTTGAGGTGGTTTTCCTGTCCCTCCGCATCCATGGGGATCAGGATCACCGAGGCGTGTACCTGAATACTCCAGGCAAAGAGTATCAGCAAAATCCAAAGGGGGTGTCGGTTGAAAAAACGCGGGGAACTTGCAGGTTTAAAAGGGTACATCATCATCCGGATCCGTCTCGGGCAC
>JAWWDW010000570.1:0-1739 GCA_033719735.1 Robiginitalea sp.
AGGTTGGACAGGATGGCTTCTTCCGTTTCGGTGTCCACGGCACTGAGGCAATCGTCAAAGAGGTAGATGACCGGATCCTTGAGCAGGGCACGGGCAATGGAAACCCGCTGTTTTTGTCCGCCGCTCAGGGTCACACCCCGCTCCCCAAGGATGGTCTTATACCCTTTGGAAAACCCGGTGATGTTCTCGTGTACCACGGCCATTTTGGCCACGGATTCGATTTCCTCCATGCTGGCGTCTTCCTTGCCAAACCGGATATTGTTTTCAATGGTGTCAGAGAAGAGGAAGGCGTCCTGAGGCACGGCACCTATCGCATTCCTGAGATCATGCAGGTTGAGGGCTTCCACGGGGGTGTCGTCAATACGGATCTGGCCGGAACTCACATCATAGAGCCGCGGGATCAGGTCCAGGATGGTCGACTTTCCGGAACCGGTCTTCCCCAGGATCGTAAGGGTCTGTCCGGGCTCGATCTCGAAGGAGACCTCGTGCAGGGCCTCGATCCCGGTATCCGGGTAGGTGAAGGATACCCTGTCAAAGGTGATTTTTCCGTGGACAGGGGTCGGGTCTGTACACCGGTTTTGTATTTCGGGCTCCTGCTGGAGGAATTCATTGATCCGCTTCTGGGAGGCCTCAGCCCGCTGGATGATGGAAGTGAGCCAGCCCACAATGGCCACGGGCCAGGTTAGCATGTTCACATACAGGATAAATTCGGCAATGGTCCCGATGGATTCGATTTCCCCGTTCAGGTATTGCTTTCCCCCCACGTAGATCACAAAGATGTTGCTGACCCCGATCAGCAGGATCATCAATGGAAAAAACCAGGCATTCACCCGTGCCAGGTCCATGCTCTTGGCCTTCCCCTCCAGGGCGAGGGTCTGTGCCTGGTTGTTTGTGCCGGGCTCCATGACATAGGCTTTGATCACCGAGATGCCCGAGAAGGTTTCCTGGGCAAAGGTGGACAGGTCCGAGAGGAATGCCTGTACCCGCGTGCTTCGCTTGTGGATCACCCGGCTGATCCAGTAGATCAGAACAGACAGCACCGGCAGGGGGACCAGGGCGTAGAACGCGATGGTGGGGGCCTTGATGAACATCAGCGGTACCAGGCACGCAAAGAGCGTAAGGGTTTGAATCCCATACATGATGGCCGGCCCTGCATACATCCGCACCTGGGTGACGTCTTCGCTGATGCGGTTCATGAGGTCCCCGGTGCGGTTGGATTTGTAGAAATTAAGGCTGAGCAACTGGTAATGGTCGAAGACCTCGTTTTTCAGGTCGTATTCGATATAGCGGGAAACATTGATGATGGTCTGCCGCATCAGAAAGGTGAAAAAACCCGAGAGGAGCGCGGCTCCGATGATAATCCCAATGTATTCCAGCAACTGCTGCCGCGCGACCGTTTCCGTGAGGTCCGCGGAAAGGTATTGCTCCACCGTTTCGATAATATTCTTGACATAGGAGGGCATGACCAACTGAAATACCCGCGCGATGATGGTGATCAGGATGCCGATCAGCAACTTGAACCAGTACTTGCGGAAGTATTTATTGACGTGCCGGAGTTCTTTCATGGATGGTAACCAAGGAAACCGGCAGCAGGCCACCGGCTACAGTGGGCACAAAGATAGCGGTTTGCTCCGGGATGCTAATGTTATTTAAATGATAAGTTGAGATCCCGGTTTGGTGGATGTGGATGGAGATTTCTATTTTTGCGCCATAACGATCCCAAAGTTCTTTACATGCTA
>JAWWDW010000571.1:0-1735 GCA_033719735.1 Robiginitalea sp.
GCAGTGCGACGGTAAACTTCCCGTCTGGCCCGGTCCGGACCGCATGCACACCAACATCGACCTGCAGGAGTACCCCTGCCAGGGGTTTCCGCGTGCGGGCATCCTGAACGCTCCCTGAAAGCACTGACGGCTGCGCGTGTAGGGATATCCCCGGAAGGAGGGTCAAAAGAACCGATAGGATAAGTACTCGTTGGGCCATGGTGACAGCAGAAGCAGCAATCCGGGTGCGAAGTAGCCTTCCTGCCTTGCATCTTCCTTGCAGGCCCGGGATTTAGTTTTCAGGATCCAAACCCGTTCCCATGCGCATCCTGCTCCTGGTGTTCCTGAGCACTTTGTATTTTCAGGCCCTGGCCCAGCAAAAGGGCTACCAGGTCCGTACCGTTGCCTTTTACAACCTGGAAAACCTCTTTGACACCCACAATGACAGCCTCACACAGGATGATGACCGTACCCCCGATGGATCAGATCGCTGGTCCGATACCCGCCTGAAACGAAAACTGAAAAACCTCACCCGGGTATTGTCTGAGATCGGAGGAGAAGCAAAGGCAAACCCTCCGGACATCATCGGGGTTTGCGAAGTGGAAAACAGGGAGGTCCTGGAGTCCCTGATCGAAGAGGCAGCCCTGCGGCGTTTTGACTACGGGATCATCCACAGGGATTCCCCGGACCACAGGGGGATCGATGTGGCCCTCCTGTACCGAAAGGGGAGGTTTTTTGCCCTGGAAGTACAGAGTTTTCGGCTCATCCTCCACGATGCGGAAGGAAAACGGAAGTACACCAGGGACCAGCTCGTGGTTAGCGGGCTGCTGGATCAGGAAGAAATCCACCTGCTCGTAAACCACTGGCCCTCCCGGGCAGGAGCGGCGCTGCAGAGTCGCACGTACCGTAAGGAAGCCGCCTTGCGACAGCGCTTTCTGGTGGATTCGATCCTGTACCGGAAACCGGGGGCAAAGATCATCTCCATGGGGGATTTTAACGACAATCCCAACGATCCGAGCATGCGTATACTAAGCCGGGGCAGGTCTTCCGAAGAAAGCCTTTACAACCCCATGGAGAAGCTGTTTAAAAAGGGCACGGGAAGTCTGGCCTATCGGGACCGCTGGAACCTTTTTGACCAGATGCTGTTCAGCAGGTCATGGATACACCCGTCTGACGGGTCCTATCGGCTTTGGAGGGCCCGGGTTTTCCAGCCCGCCTACCTGAAAACCAGGGAGGGCAGGTACCGGGGATATCCCTTCCGCACCTATGCCGGGGGCCGGTACCAGGGCGGGTACAGCGACCATTTTCCGGTATACGCCTTTTTGATCAAACAAGGCGGGAAGGATTAGCCGAACCACTGACCCCAGGGAATCCTGCTGAGGATAAGCAGCAGTCCGAGGCCATAAAAAATACCGATGCTTCGGAACTTCTTTTTCCCCTCCATAAATTTTTTGTGGCGGGACCAGCCCACTGTGATCAATGCCACGGCTATGATATTGATAAGGGGATGTTCCAGGGCGAGGAGTCGCGCGGCCGGGTTCTGGCTGATCGTCCCCATCCCCACTGCCTGTATGGCCTTAAAACCACTGGTAGAGACGAAATAGAGGACGATCCCCAAAATCAGCTGCAGGTGGCTCAGGATAAGGCCGAACAGGCTGATGCGAAAATCCTTTTCAAGGGTAAACATCTTGTCCTGGGCAAGGCCCAAAATGGCGTTGGCCACCGCGATGAACAAGACCGCCAGGACGATATAGGC
>JAWWDW010000572.1:0-1734 GCA_033719735.1 Robiginitalea sp.
AGAAGTAGTCCAGGAGGAACCTGCGATGCAGCCCTGGATCCCATCCCAGGGCGGCGATATGGGCGTCGTCAAACCCCAGTCCGATATCGTCATGGCAGCGCACATAGTTGATCCAGGTACAGGAATCCGGTTTGGGGGGTAAAGCCCGCAGGCTCCGATTGAGCAACAGCGTTTTTTTTGTGGCCACCGAATTCCAGAGGCAGGCCATAAAAGTAGCATTGTAGGCGATCTCACATTCGTTGCCTTCCAGTGGCCCTTCCCCGAAGTACCGGACGATTTCGTGCGGGGCTACGATGGCTTCCGCCAGGATGATAACCCCGGGGGCCACTACCTGCAGGCACAGCCGGAAAAGGGAGACGAGCCTGTGGGCTTCCGGGAGGTTCTGGGAATCGGTCCCTATCTTTTTCCAGAGAAACGCAAGGGCATCAAAGCGAACCACATCCACGCCCTTGTTGGCAAGTTCAACCAGGTTCTCCAGCATGGACAGGAAGACCTCGGGGTTGGTGTAGTTCAGGTCCCACTGGTAGGTATTGAAGACCGTCATGACCCACCGTTCCATTTCAGGAATGTAGGTGAAGTTTCCAGGGGCGGTTTCGGGGAATACCTCCGGCAGGCTCTGTTCGAACAGGTCCGGGATGCTTCTGTCCGGGTAGGTATAATAATAGGCCTGGAATTCGGGGTCGCCTTCCCGGGCGCGTTGAGCCCAGGGGAATTCATCTGAGGTGTGATTCACCACAAAATCCAGCATCAGGCAGATCCCTTTCTCCCGGAAGCTGGTGGTAAGGCGGGCCAGATCCCGGTCCTGGCCAAAGGCAGGATCTACCTCCGTATAGCTGCTGACGGCATACCCTCCGTCATTCGGCCCCTTTGGCCTTTTGTTGATCGGCATCAGGTGGAGGAAGTTCACGCCCAGCTTTTCAAAATAGGGCAGCTTTTCTTCCAATCCCTTCAGGGTACCGCTGAAACGGTCCACATACAGTTGCATCCCCACCCATTTTTCGGACTGATACCAGTTTCCTTCCTCAAGACGCCTGAGGTCCTGTAGTTTTAGGTCCCGGGAGCGCTTTTTAAAGAGGCTGTATAGCAGATCCTGCAACCTGAAGAAGGTTTCCCGATGCGCCGTTTCCGGGTACAGGGAGAAAAAAAGGGACTGCAGGAGGGTGAAGTTCGCTGCCAGCCTTTTTTCGAAAAGCCGCCTGAGTTCCGCTGCCCCGGGATTTTTTTCCATACGGCCCTGCAGGGCGCGATGTATGTCTGCCTGGTTCATTGGAGGGAAGCCTTTAACTGGCGTTGGTTTGGAAGGGACGGGATGGCACCAAACTGAGTGGTCGTCAGGGCGCCTGCGGCATTGGAGGTCCTTACCATTTCCGAAAGCATGTCGTAATTGTCCATCACTTTTTCCGGGTTTTCCAGGCTCGACAGCAGGTAGAGCAGGCACCCGATAAATGCATCCCCGGCTCCGGTGGTGTCCACCGGGGACACCGGGATGCTCGGGATGGTCCCCTGGTGGGAGGAGGTGCTCAGGAAGGTGCCTTCGCTTCCCAGCGTAATGACGATGGCCCTGGTGCCGATCTGGTGCAGGACCTCGCAGGCCTTTTCCAGATCCCTGTGCCCGCTGAGTAATTGGGCCTCTTCCAGTGAAAATTTACACAAGTGTGATTTCTCGATAAAGGGCAGGCATTTTTTGACGAAGGTCGCTTCCTTCTTTTTCCACAGGTCCTGCCTGAAGTTTGG
>JAWWDW010000573.1:0-1727 GCA_033719735.1 Robiginitalea sp.
AGAAGAGTTCCTGCCATTGGCGGACCATTCCCAGAAAATCATTGTTCAGTACCACGATCTTCACCGGTAGTTTGTTCTGGAAGATGGTGGCGAGTTCCTGTATGTTCATCTGGCATCCCCCGTCCCCCGCAATGGCGACTACTTCCCGGTGCATGGCGCCCATTTTGGCCCCAATGGCCGCCGGGATGGCAAAGCCCATGGTCCCCAGGCCTCCGGAGGTAATATTGCTTTTGGATTCGCGGAATTTGGCGTACCGGCAGGTGATCATCTGGTGCTGCCCCACATCGGTGACGATTACCGCCCGGTGGTCCGTGGCCCGGTTGATCTCCGAGACTACCTCCCCCATAGTAAGGCCGGGTTTTTTGGGATGTATGTCATTCTCGATGACCGTCCTGAATTCCTCCTCGTATTTTTTGTGGAACTCCCCCAGCCAGGCCTCGTGTTTGTTCTCGCGGATCTTCGGCAGCAACAGGGACAGGGTTTCCCGGGCATCCCCCAATACTGCCACGTCGACCGGGACATTTTTATTGACCTCTGCCGGATCGATCTCAAAATGGATGATCTTGGCCTGTTTGGCATAGGATTCCAGGTTCCCGGTAACCCGGTCGTCAAACCGCATCCCGATGGCGATCAGGACATCGCATTCATTGGTAAGCACGTTCGGGCCGTAATTCCCGTGCATCCCTACCATGCCTACATTGAGCGGGTGGTCCGAGTCCATGGCAGACAGCCCGAGGATGGTCCAGGCCGCAGGGATGCCTGCTTTTTCCACAAGGGCTTTCAGTTCAGCTTCCGCATGCCCCAGGATCACGCCCTGACCATATACGATGTAAGGTTTTTTGGCCTGATTGATCAGCTCGGCAGCCTGATCGATTGCTGCAGGGTCCGGGCTGGGGACAGGCACATAGCTGCGAACCCCTTTGCAGGGGGTATATTCGAAATCCAGTTCTTCAAACTGCGCATTTTTGGTGATGTCGACCAGGACGGGGCCCGGTCTTCCCGAGCGGGCAATAAAGAATGCCCGGGCGATCACCTCAGGAATTTCTGAGGCCTTCGTAATTTGGTAATTCCATTTGGTCACCGGAGTGGAAATTCCGATGATATCCGTTTCCTGAAAGGCATCGGAGCCCAGCAGATGCCGGGGAACCTGCCCGGTGATACAAACCACAGGGGTGGAATCAATCTGGGCATCGGCCAGGCCCGTTACCAGATTGGTGGCACCAGGGCCCGATGTAGCCATGGCTACCCCTACCCTGCCGCTGACACGGGCATAGCCCTGAGCGGCGTGTGCTGCCGCCTGCTCATGGCGGGTGAGCACGTGGTTCAGACGGTCCTGGAACTTATAGAGTTCGTCATAGACCGGCATAATGGCACCCCCGGGATAGCCGTAGAGTACGTCTACCCCTTCTGCCAGCAGACAGTGAATGATCGCCTCTGCGCCACTGATCCGCAGGGTTGCTTTCTTATTGTTCGATTTCCCAATAGTTTTTACTTCTTCCATAACTGCCGGTCACAATTCGCGTTTAAAGTTCGTCCGTTACACAGCCCTGGGAGGCGGATGAAACGGTTTTGGCATATTTGTAAAGGCTTCCCCTGCGCACCTTCAGGGCCGGTGCCTTCCAGGCATCCCTCCGACGCTGAAGTTCTTCCTCACTGAGGGCTACCGAGATGGAGTTTTGCTCCGCATCTATGGTAATCATGTCACCGTCTTCCAGGAGCGCTATCGG
>JAWWDW010000574.1:0-1716 GCA_033719735.1 Robiginitalea sp.
GGATTCCCCCTTGGACTAACAAAATTGAACATAAATGCCTCCCTGAAAAATGATTTTGGTCAGCTTACCGTATCTTACGTCCCTTCAAAGCCTTGATAAAGCGGGATGTACTTAGTAAGAGCAAAAGAAAAGTGTAGTGCTTCCGCGCTTATATTTTTAAAGAAAACTCCGAACCGCCAGTTCATAACCCTTCAGGCCAAAACCAAAGATGACCCCACGGGCCCCGGCCGAGATATGGGATTCATGCCGGAAGGGTTCCCGGGCTGCGACATTGGAGATGTGAACCTCCACCACGGGGGTCTCCACCGCCTTTACGGCGTCCCCGATCCCAACAGACGTATGGGTATAAGCCGCCGCATTGAGGATGATCCCGTCATACGAAAAGCCCACTTCCTGGATCTTGTCGATCAGCTCCCCTTCGATATTGGACTGGAAATACTCCAGCTGCACTTCCTTGAACTGGAATTGGAGCTGGCTGAAGTAGTCCTCAAAGGTCTGGTTCCCGTAAAGCCCGGGTTCGCGCTTTCCCAGAAGGTTCAGGTTGGGCCCGTTGATGATGATGAGTTTCATGGATAGGAATTAAGTTCGGCGATCCTGACCGCCCAAAAGTACAAAGTTTGGTTCTTTTTCCTGCACCAGGGCCCCGGGATGCATGCTGAAGGGGTCTGAAACAAAAAAAAGCGAAGGGGTTTCCTTCGCTTTTCAATAGTGTTAACCGGTAGGTTTACAGATTCACCATGAATCCCAGCACTATGGTAGACCAGGTGCCCCCGTCCAGGCTGATGCCTGTGTAGGAGAGGTTGGCTTCAATACGGTTTGTGATGCCATAGCCTACCATCGGGCGGTAGTAAAAACCTCCGTCATTCCCATCATTCAGGCCAATCGCGTACCCCAGGTCAGCACCGAGGCGGAACTGGTCGGTTATATGGTAACGACCCGCAGCGGCCAGGGGGAGAAACTGGACATCATCGAACTCAACGTCAATACCGAGAATTTCCTCGGTCTTCCCGAATGCATTTGTAAATCCGGTGGCGACCCCTGCATCGAAGGAATCTGCAACACTCCAAAGGTAATTTGCATCAATCCCGAGGCTAAAGCTGGAAATATCGCCGGCATCCCCCGTGGGAAAACCAAAGTTAATGCCGAGATTGAATCCTTCCTGGGCCTGCATGGCAAGTCCGGAAAGCAAAAGGGTGCATACTAATACGATCTTCTTCATAATTCGCATATTTAGGTTTTTATGAAAGACCAAAGGTACCCTGGCAAGCAGGTAATCAATTATTTATGTTGTATATCCCCCACAAATAGTGGTAAAAAGGCCCGTAACCAGGGTCTGTGGGCGTCAACCCGGGCATTTTTAACCGCCTTAGGCCCCGAAATCCTATCTTTATCCCATGAACTGGAAACAGGCCCTTACCGATTATATCCACTACCTGAAACTGGAGCGGGGCCTGGCCGCCAACTCCATCGATAGCTACCGGAGGGACATCCGGAAACTCGTGGATTTTATGGAGGATTCCAAGGCAGGGGTCAGTCCGCTGGAAATTGACCGAACCGCCCTGGAAGCCTTTGTACACCATATTGCCGAATCCCTGCAACCCCGCTCTCAGGCCCGTATCATCTCTGGGTTACGGGGGTTTTTCGACTACCTGGTCCTGGAGCAGTATCGGAAGGACAACCCGATGGAACTCATTGAGGCCCCAAAACTGGGGCGCA
>JAWWDW010000575.1:0-1708 GCA_033719735.1 Robiginitalea sp.
AGAAAGGCGAGGCCGGGAACGCCACCGTAACCCTGGCGCACAGCCGTACCAAAGACCTGGCCGCCCTGACGCGTCAGGCAGATATCGTTGTGTCTGCCCTGGGAATCCCGAAATTCCTTAAAGCCGACATGGTAAAAGAGGGGGTCGTGGTAATCGATGTGGGGATCACCCGGGTTCCGGATGAAAGCCGGGAGCGGGGCTATTACATTTGCGGGGATGTGGATTTTGACTCTGTGAGTGAGAAAGCGTCTTACATCACGCCCGTACCTGGCGGGGTAGGACCCATGACCATCGCCATGCTTTTAAAAAACACGTTGCTGGCCCGGGAGCGGCACCGGAGCAATTCCTGATCTTTACTGTTGTTGTTCGGTTTCGGTAGGCGTGAGGGTATCGAATTCGGAATCCCCTTCATCGTTCCTGCAACTGTGGCAAAGGATGATCAATCCCAAAAGGACCACAGCGTAGTGCCATCTTTTAATATGTTTCATAGTGGTAAGACTTTGGGTGGTTACTGACATACCTTTAACGGCCTTCCTTCCATTTTAGTATAGATTTTCGCTGAAAACCAGGGGTTTCCGACAGGAAGCAGGTCTTTTATTGGGGGCTACCTGTTGCTGACCCGGCCAAAAAGCCCTACCTTATTTAAAATTTTACACCCATGCGATTCCTGTTTATCGTTGCCTTCTTATCCGTCCTGATGCTTTCCTGTACCTCTGAAACCCAGTCTGCCTCCCAGGTTTCTGTCGGGGTTTCCTTTCCGGAATCCGTGGAAGCTGAAACCCTGGATGGGCGTTTGCTCCTGATGCTCTCGGATGATCCCTCGGCGGAGCCACGCTTCCAGATCAATGCAGGCCTCAATACCCAACTCATCTTTGGGATGAACGTGGAGGGGATGCAGCCCGGGGAAGTAATCACAGTGGACACCGAAGCCTACGGGTTTCCCTATAAAAGCCTGGCTGAGGTCCCCCCGGGGACCTACAGGGCCCAGGCGCTGCTGCACGTGTATGAAACCTTTAACCTGTCAACCGGGCATACGGTGAAACTGCCCATGGACAACGGGGAGGGGCAGCAGTGGAACCGTTCCCCCGGGAACCTCTACAGCCAGCCCGTGGAGGTTAGGGTAGGGGAAGACGGCATAACGGGGCTGGAACTGGTCATGGACCAGAAAATCCCCCCCATCCCCGAGCCTGAGGATACCCCCTGGATCAAACACGTGAAGATCCGCTCAGAGCGCCTTTCCGAGTTTTGGGGGCGCGATATGTACCTGGGGGCGCATATCCTCCTGCCCAAAGGCTTTGACGAGCACCCGGAAGCCCGCTACCCCCTGATGGTGTTCCACGGGCATTTTCCTTCCGATTTCGGTGGGTTTCGCACCCAGCCACCGGATGAGGACCTGGAACCGGAGTACTCGGAGCGCTTCGGGGTGGAAGGCTATAATATCATCCAGCAGCAGGAGGCCTATGATTTCTACAAGCGTTGGACCTCCCCGGAGTTTCCCCGTTTCCTGATCATCGAGATCCAGCACCCCACGCCCTATTACGACGATTCCTATGCCGTGAATTCCGCCAGCCAGGGACCCTACGGGGATGCAATCACCCACGAGCTTATCCCGTATATCGAAGAGGAATTCCGCGGTATCGGGGAGGGATGGGCGCGTTTCCTGTACGGGGGGTCCACCGGCGGGTGGGAAGCCCTGGCCGTACAGGTG
>JAWWDW010000576.1:0-1704 GCA_033719735.1 Robiginitalea sp.
ATAGAGAGTCAAATTACAATTCCCTGAATAAAATTGGAAATTGATAGTAGCCTGTCTATTTCAAAATCCCTGGTTTTTTAAGTGTCAATATGTCTTTAAGGGGTCCATATTTCAATTGTTTTTGACTAAAGCCCCTTCACCTGTATTTCCTGGAACCGGTCTGCCTGAAGTCGCATGAGTTCTTCCGCCTTTTGTTTCTTATAGGCGTACACCGCTTCTTCCGATGCGAGTTCCCCATAGACTTTCTCGTTCAATTCCCGGTCCGTTTCCACCAGTTTTTCCCGCTGGTGCACTTTCTGTGTTACCCAGGAGGCCACGGCAGTTTCCTCGTCCTCGAGTTTCATGTCGTAGGGACCTTTCGGGGTCATGAGCTTGACCAGGATCGGAGCGGTTTCAATGGCCAGGAAGAGCAAAAAGATGAAGAAGGATGGAAACCAGGGCAGTTCTCCCAGGGCATTTATCCGTGCCATCAGGCCATCAAACCCGTCGATTACCGGTTGGGAAGTTTCAACTGCCTGGGCATATCCGGCTTCCAGGGTTTCGATTTCCGCTTCCACACCCGCTATTTTTTCCTGGTTTTCAGCTTTCAGGGATTTCAGTTCTGCCAGGGCCGCGTCGTGCTTTTCCCTTTTTTCCTTGTATACCGGTCCTTTCCCAACCAGCAGGGTCCCCTTTCGGCCCTCAGCTTCCGCTATATAGGTCTCATACAGGGAATCCGTGGCAGCTTCCTTAAGGGCTATTTCCGATTTGAGGGCCTGTATTTCTGCTTTTTTTGCTTCTATGTCCGGATTGTACTGCAGGGATAGCTGCTGTTGGTTCTCCAGGGTCATCTGGTTTTTTTGTTCCAGCAGCACCCGGTTGATTTCCTTTTCGAAAATCTTCAGCTCCAGGGGTTTGGAAATCACCACGGCAATGACTACCGCCAAAAGGATCCGCGGGCTTGCCTGGACAAATTCCTTCCAGAAACCATCCCGTTTTCGCAGGGTGGATACGATGAAGCGGTCCAGGTTGAAGATCAGCAACCCCCATACCAGGCCAAAAGGAATGGCCAGGTACACATTGTCAAAAACGGTGTAAAGGGCATAGGCCGCGGCAATAAAGGCCATAAGGGCTGTAAAGAAGACCGTGGCTCCGATCCCGGCGTATTTGTTTTGTTCCCCTTCAGAGCACGTGTCGAGCAGGGCCCTGTCCGCACCGGAACAGAGCACAAAAAAGTGGCGTATCATATAGCGTTCGTTTCTTGATGTACCTATTAGAACGCGGGCAGTGCCCTTTTGTTACGCCAAAAGTCTTAAAATATGCATCTGGCCAGGTTGTTCCCTTTTTTGGGACCCCTACCCTTTGTACAATTCGGTGTAGTACTGATAAAAATAGGGGATGGTCTCGATCCCCTTCAGGAAATTCCAGATCCCGTAATGCTCATTGGGGGAGTGGATGGCATCGCTGTTCAGGCCGAAGCCCATCAGGATGGTCTTGGAACCAAGCTCCCGCTCAAAAAGCGGGACAATGGGGATACTTCCCCCTCCGCGGTGCGGCACCGAGGGGATGCCGAAGGTGGTTTCATAGGCTTTGCTGGCCGCCTGGTAGCCAATGGAATCAATAGGGGTGACATAGGGCTCCCCGCCGTGGTGGGGGTGTACTTCCACCTTCACGCCTTCCGGGGCGATGCTTTTGAAATGCCTTGAGAACAGGTTCGTGATCTCA
>JAWWDW010000577.1:0-1696 GCA_033719735.1 Robiginitalea sp.
AATGCAAAATCCTCGCAAGCGCAGCTTGCGGGATTTTTGTTTCCGTCCTAATGCTCGAGCAGGCTCGGTATCATTCCAGAAACAAAAATCCCCGCCAATTTGGCGGGGAGTTTGCGCGTGATTGTGACCCGGCTGGGGCTCGAACCCAGGACCCTCTCCTTAAAAGGGAGATGCTCTACCAACTGAGCTACCAGGTCTTGTTTTAGCGGGCTTTGCCCGCCGTAGCTGCCGAGCTGCGCGAGGCAGCGTAGGCGGGTGCAAATATACGATCAATTCTTACTAAATCAAGCCCCCCCGATTAGAAATTTCAGATTTCTCGAAAAAGCCGCATCTTTGGGCCTGTGAAACCACAACAAACGCCTATGCTGATTGTCCTGCTAGGATATATGGGGAGTTGAAAATCCCTGTTGGGAAAAGAGCTGGCATCCCGGTTGGCACTGCCCTTTACCGACCTGGATACCTATATTGAATCCGAGGTGGGCATGTCGATCCCGCAGGTGTTTGAAAAGAGGGGAGAACTGTTCTTCCGGAAAAAGGAGCACGAGCTCCTGAAAACCCTGTTGGCATCCGGGGAAGACCAGGTGTTGTCCCTGGGGGGAGGCACCCCTGCCTATGCCGGAAACATGGATCTGCTGACTGAAGCGACCCCAAACACGTTCTACCTGCAGCATTCCATCCCATCCCTGGTGGGAAGGCTGGAAACCGAACGGGCCCAACGCCCCCTGATTGCCCACATCCCGGAGGAGGAACTCTATGACTTTATCGGCAAGCATATCTTTGACCGGGTCCCCTTTTATTCCCGTGCGGCCCATACCATTGCCTGCGACGGGAAACCTGTGCAGGAGATCCTTTCCGAAATCGAAGAGAAGCTAAACTAATCAGTCCAGGTAGACCCCGTAGTTTTTAGGGCTGAAGTCCACGCGGACGTGTTCTTCCATGGAAGTGGAAAGGGAGAGTCCCTTAAAGTCCGCTTTTACAGGGGAGCGTTTGTAGTTGCGGTCCACCAGGACAGCCGTCTTCAGGAGTTTGATGGGTGTTTTCAGGAAGTGGTTCACGCCATAGATCAGGGTCTTCCCGGATTTGAGCACATCATCGACCACCACCACGGACCGCCCCTGGTACTGCTCCGGTTTCAGGGAGGTTTTCACCCCACTTTCGATGGGGTTCGATTTATCCATCTTTACCCGGCAAAGCAGGATTTCCGCCGGGCAGATCTTCTCCAGGGCCCGCTTGATCTTTTTGGCAAATTCGAGCCCGCTGCCTTCGATCCCGGCCAGTACGATTAGTTCCTCCTCCACATTTGATTCGTAGATCTGGTAGGCGATCCGGTTGATTTTATGCAGGATTTGCTGGTGTGACAGGATTTGGTGGTCCATAGGGCAGCTTATTTCTTCTCAAAGATAAAAAAGAGTTCCCTACCGGCCCTTGGGGGAATGGAATTTCTCGCCTCCTCAAGGATGCGGATCTCAAAGAAGGGTTCGAAAAGCCGCAGGTATTCCTCCCGGGAACCACCAAAAGGAGGTCCCTCCTCGGTCAGGGGGAAGTCAAAAAGAAGCCCTGCCAGTTTTCCCCCTTTCTTCAAAAGGCCGGCCATCTTCTCGGCATATTGTGGCCGCAGATCCGGGGGCAGTGCACAGAAAAAGGTGTGTTCCAGCACCAGGTCAAATGGGCCTTCGTTAAACTCGAAGAAATCGGT
>JAWWDW010000578.1:0-1695 GCA_033719735.1 Robiginitalea sp.
ATCCTTGTAAATGGCGGCTGTAAAAGAGCGGCCTTCCGGCAGGAAACTGAAATCGATTTCCACTTCCCTGGGGGTTTCGTCTGAAATGGCCCCGACAAACCAGTTGCCGGTATCCCGTTCCTCCCGGGCGATGGTAACAAAATCCCCGACCGCTCCATCGAGTACTTTGGTCTGCTCCCAATCCACCCCCACGTCCCGGATAAATTGAAAGGCAGGTTGTCCCTCGTAGTTCTGAGGCAGGTCACACGCCATCTGGATGGGGCTGTAAATCACCACATACAGCGCTAGTTGGTGTGCCAGGGTGGTGTTTACCTGGCTTTCGGGTTTCTGCTCCAGGCCGATGTCAAATACCCCAGGGGTAAAGTCGATGGGGCCGGCCAGCATTCGCGTAAAGGCCACCACGGACAGGTGCTCGGGGGGGTTCCCGCCTTCCACAGACCAGGCGTTGAATTCCTGTCCCCGGAGCCCTTCACGTGAAATGGCATTCGGGTAGGTCCTTCGAAGGCCGGTGGCTTTGATGGGTTCGTGGGCGTTGATCGCCACCTGGTACCCGGCTGCGGTTTCCAGCACTTTGCGGTAGTGGTTTACCATCCATTGCCCGTGGTGGTATTCTCCCTTTGGAATTATTTTCCCCACATACCCGGTCTTCACCGAGTGCATGCCCAGGTCCTGCATGAGGCTGTAGGCACTGTCCAGTTGTTGTTCGTAGGTCCTGGGAGCCGCAGAGGTCTCGTGGTGCATGATGATTTCCACCCCTTTCTCGCGCCCGTAGGCTGCCAATTCCTCGATATCATAATCCGGATAGGGGGTCACAAAATCGAAAACGCCTTCGCGGTCCTCAAAGCCTATCCAGCGTTCCCAACCTGTGTTCCAGCCCTCCACAAGGACCCCTTTGATGTTGTTTTCAGCGGCAAAATCAATGTATCGCTTTGTGTTTTCCGTCGTGGCCCCATGCCTGCCGTGGGCCTGGCCCGTATCTACCCACCGGCCGTTATCATCCAGGGTCATCCCGTAGTCCCAGCTGGCGATATTCAGGTGCATTTCCCACCAGATGCCGACATACTTCATGGGAGTGAACCAGGAAACATCCCCTAATTTGTTCGGTTCATTGAGGTTCTCGATCAGACGGGACTCGATCAGCCCCCCGGCCCGGTCGGAAAGTTGCAGGGTCCGCCAGGGAGTTTTAAAGGGCAGGGCCCGTTTTACTTTGTGGTCATACCGATCGGACCCCACCAGGGTACTGCTGAGTTTCAGGTTGTCCCCGTCTACTTTGAGGGTCATCCCTGCGTAATCTGTGAGGTCGGCCTCGTGGAAACTCAGGTGGAGCCCGTCATCCGTGCGCATGGTCACCGGGGTGTTAACGGCATTTTCGGGAATATAGGTCGAAGCCAGGTTGGGGTGATCCCGCTTGGACAGCGCATCGATGTCGGAGACCCGGGTGGTATTGTAAAGGTGTTCATAAATGTCCCAGTCACCGGGGATCCACCAGCTCATGTGGTCACCAGTCAACTGGAATTCGGTCCGCTCTTCGGCAATAAGAAGCGTATCTCTGCCAGGCTGCTCCGGGAATTCATACCGGAAGGCCACCCCGTCTTCATAGGCGCGAAAATGGAGGATCAGCTGCCGTCCAGGGGCCTGCTGTTCTTCCAGTACAATACGGGCGGCATTGTAGTGGTTTCGAACCTTGCGCTGTTC
>JAWWDW010000579.1:0-1694 GCA_033719735.1 Robiginitalea sp.
AAGAAGAGGCTTGGAAAACGGTAACCCTGAACCCTGCAAAACTACTGCATATCGATGACCGCGTAGGTAGTATCAAGGTTGGCAAAGATGCTGACCTGGTACTCTGGTCGGGCAATCCGCTGTCTGTGTATTCCATAGCGGAAACCACTTATATCGAAGGGACCCCTTTCTTCAGCCGGGAGCAGGATGCCCAGCTGCGCAACCAAATGGCCGAAGAACGCACCCGGCTCTTCAACATGATGCTGAAGGAAAAGGAAGGCGGGGCCAGTTTGAGGACCCCCCGCCAACGCCAGAAACGGGAATTCCACTGTAACAGTCTGTAATACACAATAATGTTAGCAAATTCAATACGTATGAAACCCTATATATTCAGTGCCCTGATGCTGCTCATGAGCCTTTTGCCAGGATGGGCCCAGCAGACACCAGCGCCACCCCAATCGGAAACCATCAGCATTACCGGTGCCACCCTGCACCTGGGAAATGGGTCGGTGGTTGAAAACGGGACCATTACCTTTAAGGAAGGGGTCATTACCGCCCTCGGAGCCGGGTTGCCCGGGGAAGGCCGGGTCATCGATGCCAGCGGAAAGCACGTCTACCCCGGGTTTATAGCCCCCGGGAAATCCCTGGGACTGATCGAGATCAATGCGGTTCGCGCCTCGGACGACGAGGATGAAATAGGATCCCTCATCCCCCATGTGCGCAGTATCATCGCCTACAACGCAGAATCCCAGGTAGTGGAAAGCATGCGGCCCAACGGGGTCCTGCTGGGTCAGATCGCCCCCCAGGGGGGGCGGATTTCCGGAACCTCCTCCGTGGTACAGTTCGATGCGTGGAACTGGGAAGATGCCATTGTGAAAGAAGACGATGGTATCCACCTCCACTGGCCGGGCACCTTCCGCCGCGGACGCTGGTGGCTTGGGGAGCCCAGGGGATACCAGCCCAACAAGGAGTACGGGGAGCAACAGGAAGAGGTGCTCCGGTTTGTAGAAAACGCCAAAGCATACGGCGCCGGGGAGGCAACTGAACAAAACCCGGCCTTTGCCGCCATGCAGGGTTTGTTTAACGGTAGCAAAACGCTCTATGTCTATGCGGACGGCGAGCGGGAGATCATCGACGGGGTCAGCAGTATGAAGGAAGCCGGCATCCAGAAGGTAGTATTGGTAGGGGGCTACCAGGCCTACAAGATCACAGACTTCCTCAAAGAACACCAAATCCCCGTACTGGTGAACTATACCCATACGCTCCCGAACCTGAACGACGACGATTACGACCTCCCCTTCCGCCTGCCAAAGCTGCTGGCGGATGCCGGCCTGACCGTTGGGATCCAGAACGCGGATGCCTCCAACTTTCAGACGCGGAACCTGCCCTTCTACGCGGGTCAGGTAGTCGGCCAGGGGATGGAAAAAGAAGCCGCCCTGCAAATGATCACGGGAAATACGGCCAAAATCCTCGGGATTGACGATGCCTACGGGACCCTTGCAGAAGGAAAAAGCGCTACCCTGTTTATCTCGGAAGGAGACGCCCTGGATATGCGCGGCAACCGCCTGACCCATGCCTTTATCGACGGAAGGGAGCTTTCGCTGGAAACCCACCAGACCGAATTGTGGAAGCGCTACATGGGCAAATACGCCCGGGAGTAACGCGTAAGAATGCTATCTTTGGGAACGGGGCAGGGAACTGTCCCGTTTTTTAAT
>JAWWDW010000580.1:0-1690 GCA_033719735.1 Robiginitalea sp.
AGCAAAGGTTCGTATCGGGCGTACTGGTAGCGCAATCCATTGGAATGGCGGGTCACCAGGATATCCTGTTCCAGGGTAAGTACTTCTTCCTCCCAGGGGGCTTCCCCTCCCTGAAAAGATAAGAAAAGTCTTTGATCCCGCCATAGCACGTGCATCGGCAGGGCATCATCGGAGGTCAGAAAGGTTCCCTTCAGGGTAGGTTGCATTTTTTTGCGAAAACCAGTTTCCCCGTCCCACGCCAGGTATTCGATGGTGGAGTTGGCGGCGTATTCCTTTACGGCCCCGTCGGGGAATTCGACCCTGCGGATTTCCCAGTACCCTTCCAGAAAGGCAAGGTCTTCTTCGGAGGGACCCCCCGAGCAGGCAAAAAGGAGCAGGAAAACCCCCAGGGTACGGCCTGTTCTAAAGGTGGATAAGCGCATAGGTCTGGTGTATTTTCTTGACGATCGTCTCGGTCCGGTCTGCGTGGGTGTCGCTGATAAAAATCTGTCCGAACATATCCTGGTTGACCAGGCTGATGATATGTGCCACCCGGTTTTCGTCCAGCTTGTCAAAAATGTCATCGAGCAACAGGATGGGGGTTCCCGAGTGTTGTGCCTTCATGAACTGGAACTGGGCAAATTTAAGGGCGATCAGGAAGGACTTCTGCTGGCCCTGGCTCCCAAATTTCTTGATGGGGTGTTCTCCGATCTGCATTTCAAGGTCGTCTTTATGGATTCCCTGGGTGGTGTACTGAAGTATGCGGTCCTTTTCGATATGTTCCTTTAGCAGCCGTGACAGGGGTGCCTCATGGAGCTGGCTGCAATACCTAAGGCCCACCGATTCATCCCCCCCGGAGATCGCCTTGTATTGCGTGTTGAAGATGGGGGAGAAGGTTTCCATAAAGGCTTTTCGCTTCTCGTGGATACGGCTACCCAGGTCGTGCAGCTGCGCATCGTACACTTCCAGACCGGTAGGGTCAAAGGTACGGTTGGCGGCGAAGTATTTTAAAAGGGCATTGCGCTGGGAGACCAGTTTTTGGTACCCGATCACATCCTGCAGGTATGCCTTGTCCCCCTGGGAGATTACCCCGTCTATGAATTTACGCCGGGTTTCACTTCCCTCGAGAATCAGGTCGCGGTCCGCAGGGGAAATGATCACCAAAGGGACCTGCCCGATGTGTTCAGAAATCCGGTCGTAGACCTTTCCATTGCGCTTCAACACCTTTTTGGCACCCTTCTTGAAACTGCAGACGATCATCTCTTCCCGTCCCTCTTTTTCAAAGGCTCCTTCCAGTACAAAGTATTCCGCCCCGTGCCGAATATTCTGCGTGGTGATGGGGTTGAAGTAACTCTTTCCAAAGGCCAGGTGATAGATGGCATCCAGTACATTGGTCTTGCCTACCCCGTTGGGCCCAACCAGGCAATTGATCTTGGCGTCAAAAAAAAATTCCCGGGTTTCGAAATTCTTGTAATTGATTAAGGACAAACGGTTTAAACGCATAGTGATCCGGGTGGGATTCGTGTTGGCAAGGAGGTGCAAATTATTGAAAAATAAGGAATAATTTGACTTTCGGTTTTGGATAAAACCTTTATTTTTGCGCGACCAATAATACAAAAAATGGCCACATACAAAAAGCGCGGGTACAAACCAAAGGGGAAAGAAGAAGAGCTCAATGTGACGGACAGTACCACCGCTGAAGTTTTTAGCA
>JAWWDW010000581.1:0-1685 GCA_033719735.1 Robiginitalea sp.
AACCCCTTCCATGGAGAAGTACGATACCCTGATGGGAAAGTACGGGGAGGAAGGGGACCGGTTGATTTTCAAGATCCTGAATTCAGGTGATTTTCTAAAGAAAGTACCTGCTCAGACCTATGCCAGGGAAGATGCCCAGGCCCTCACGCCCCTGATCAGCGAAAAGGCCCTTCGCTATGACCTCACCGTTCCTTTTGCCAGGTATGTGGTCATGCACCAGAACGAGATCAATTTTCCCTTCAAACGCTACCAAATCCAGCCCGTGTGGCGCGCAGACCGTCCCCAGCGGGGCCGGTTCCGGGAATTCTACCAGTGCGATGCCGATGTAGTTGGGGCATCTGGACTGGTCCAGGAGTTGGAGTTCGTACAACTCTACGACCGCGTCTTTTCCGATTTGGGCCTGAGGGGGGTGACCATAAAGGTAAACCACAGGAAGGTTTTATCCGGGATTGCCGAAGTGATTGGGGCGGGGGACCGGCTTACCGATTTTACCGTGGCCCTGGACAAGCTCGACAAGATCGGGCGTAAAAAGGTAGAAACGGAAATGCGGCAGAAGGGAATAGCAGCAGACGCCATCAAGAGGGCGGCCCCCCTGTTCGAAATGCGGGGCAGTGAAGGGGCGCAGATCAGTACTCTCAGGTCTTTGCTCAAAGGTTCTGCCACCGGGTTGGAAGGGGTTTCTGAACTCGAGGCGCTCCTCACTGAAACCGAATCCCTGGGCTTGCAGGCCGCCCGTTGCCAGTTGGATGTTACCCTGGCCCGCGGCCTGAACTACTATACCGGGGCCATCTTCGAAGTGGCCGCTCCGCCCGGGGTGGAGATGGGCTCTATCGGCGGGGGAGGCCGCTATGACGACCTCACCGGGATCTTTGGGTTGCAGGATGTGAGTGGGGTGGGCATTTCCTTTGGCCTGGACCGGATCTACCTGGTCCTGGAACAGCTGGGCCTTTTCCCGGAGGCTCTGGACCAGTCCCTGGAGGTGTTCTGCCTGAACTTTGGAGGAAAAGCCGGGAAAGCAGCCCTCAAACTGGTGCTGCGGTTGCGAACCCTGGGCATTCGGGCTGACCTCTATCCGAATGACACCAAAATCTCCAAGCAGTTTAAATACGCCGACAAACGGAATGTTCCCCATGTGGTCCTGATCGGGCAAGAGGAGCTTGAAAATGGCAACTTTGTCGTCAAGGACATGCAGACGGGATCCCAGCGGGCCTTTGCGCTTGAGGACTGGAAAACTTTTGGGGAGTCCCTACAACCGTGATTGGATCGCCTTGATGACCGTACGATAGTATTCCCGGCTATGGGGGACATATCTGGCCGGATTCGCCAGTCCCCACACTTCCTCGGAAAATCGCAGCAAAGGCCTCAGCTCGAGCCCGGCGACTTCCCCTTCCTGGGGTCGCAGGTCTTCCAGGGGGACTTTCAATTCTGAAAGATACACGTAGTGGAATTCCCGGTCGATGTTGCCCCCGGGGTGGGCTTGTTCGTTTTTGGACCTTCCAAAAAAATCCAGCGACCCGGTTTCCAGATCGAGTCCAATTTCTTCCTTTATTTCCCGCTGAGCAGCTTCCAAAGGGGTTTCCTCCGCATGCACATGCCCGGCCACCGATACGTCCCAAAGCCCCGGAAAGGTTTCCTTTTGATCAGCCCTTTGCTGCAGGAGTACTTTTCCGGATGCGGTATAGAAC
>JAWWDW010000582.1:0-1680 GCA_033719735.1 Robiginitalea sp.
CCCCAAAATCCCTTCGTACAGCCTTCAGAACCCCTAAAATTTTCAGGGGAGGTACACCACCCCGGAACAGGAATCCCTTTTGGCTCCGGTAACCGAGGACAACACATTGGTGCGTCCCTCGAGTCGCAGTGCCCCGAGAAAGGCAAAGATCAGTGCCTCCTTGAAGCTGATCAGCTCTTTGGCGGGCCGCGCTACCGTGAAGTCGGCCCCGAGGCGTTCCTGCAGTACTTCCATCAGATAGGTATTCAGGGCGCCTCCCCCGCTGGCCAGTACCGACCCTCCTTTCGTTGCCGACAGCTCGTGAAGTTGCCGGCTGATCTGTCCGGCAATATGTTGAACCGCCGTGTGCAACTGATTCTCTGCCCGGTCCGGAAACTGATCCAGCAGGGGAAGGATGGCATCCCGGAACCATTCGTATCCCGTGGACTTCGGGTAGGGTTTTGCATAGTACGGCAGGCTGTCCAGGGCTTTTAGAAGGTCCGGGTTCAGGCGGCCTTTTCTCGCCAGGGAACCCTCCCGGTCATAGGGAAGGCCCAGGGGTTTGCAAAGGTGGTTGAGCAGCATGTTGGCAATTCCGATGTCGAAGGCCATTCGTTTTCCGTCTTTTTCAAACGAAACATTGCAGATACCCCCCAGGTTCAGGCAAAAGTCGTAGGTGCCAAAAAGCAGTTGGTCTCCTGCAGGTACCAGGGGCGCCCCCTGCCCGCCCAGGGCGACATCCAGGGAACGGAAATCCCCCACGGTTTTGATGCCTGTGGCAATGGCGATTTGCTGGGGATGCCCCAGCTGAAAGGTAAAGCCGAGTTCCGGTCTGTGATGCACGGTATGCCCGTGGCTGGCAATGGCATGGGGCCGAGCTCCTTCCAGTTTCAGAAACTCATGTGCCCGGGATCCCAGCCAACGCCCGTAGGCCTGGTCAAGCCGGAGCAGTTCCTCACTGCCAGCCCGGATCGCGTTATTCAGTGTCTCACGCATGGGATCATCATACCCGATGAACCTCGTTTTCAGGATGTGGTAGGACCAGTCCCGGGCCGATCCCCGGAATTCACAAAGGGCCATGTCCAGGCCGTCCAGCGAGGTGCCGGACATCATTCCCAGGATCTGTAGGGTGTTTTCAGCCATGGTCCAAATCTAGGGAAAGTTCCCCTTCAGCCCTGATGTTTCCACGAAAATGTAATGCCGCTGCCCGCTGGAAGGACCGCAGGGGTTGGAAAGCGCACACCACCGTCTGAAACAGAGCAGGGGGGAGCTGCCTTAGCAGGTATGGATTTCCAAAAAGGTACAGCACCACCTGCCTTTCGGTGGCAAGCGCGCGCAGGCTTTTTATAAACGATGCAGGAAGGCCAACCTGCTCGGCCGGCTTCATACTGGGGGGATTGAGGACAAAAAGCACATTCGGGGTGCCTATGCCTTCCAGGTCCGGGCTCCAGGCCATTTCCTGCGCCGGCAGCGAACCGATCCCTTCCAGAAAAACCTCCGGACGCTTCCCGTGGTAGATCACGGAAAACGGTGCCCCCCGGAAAGCTTCCAGGGAGTCACGTGAGGCCCCCAATTCAGTGAGACAAAGAGGCGCGAGTTTTAGGTTGAGTTCCTGCCAGGACCGGGCGGGCTGACAGGGCGGGTTTACGGGATTGAAAATCCGATGCTTCCCTTCCCATATCCGCCTGAAGGACGCCTCCA
>JAWWDW010000583.1:0-1673 GCA_033719735.1 Robiginitalea sp.
TCATCGGGGTGGAGGATTCGGACAACTCGATCCTCGGCGTCGATTTCTTTGACGACAGCAAGATCCAGAACCTGGTCAATGCCTACCTTGAGAACCCACCCCTGATTGCCTACGAAAATGTATTGTTCCCGCACCTTCCGGAAGGGAAGGTAGTGGGGCTGGTTACGATCACTTCCTCCGGAAAGGTATGCGCCCTTAGCCGAAACATCTGGAAATACTATGGGGGCGCCGTCTTTTTCCGGGAAGGCAGCATCAGCATGCCCAAAAACTTTGATCTGTCCCTGGAAGACACGAATTCAAAAACGGTCCTGGAAATAGAAAAACACGCGCGGAACAATATCGAGCTCACCCTGGATGGCGTGATCGATTTTCTCAACAACCGGCACCGGGACCTGTTCAGTTCCTACAAGGTCTTCAAGGAACAATTCGTGGTCTGCTGGGCAGGGAACCAGAAAAGGGTCAGGGATAACGAGTACTTTTCCCGGGTAGATATTGAGCTGATCAACGAGCAGGTAAAATTGTTTTACTCGACCCTGGACGAGGTTTCCATTTCGTACGATGCAGATTCTTTCAACATCACGGAATATGTCTACCTGGGCCTCGGAGACCAGAAACACTACTATCCCCTGGAGGAAGTTTCGATCCGCTTTGCCAATAACGGGACTTACCAGATCCTGGCAGAACTCATTTTTGAACCACCACAGTACGACCGAAAGACCCTCCACCACATCCTTAACACCAACAAGTCGCTGCTGAGGAAAATCCGGCAGGGCCGGGGATTGAATCCGTCGGAAAAGGGAGATTTGAAGAGGTTCCCGGCCACCTCGCTGATTTGTTACCTCAACGGTTTTGAAGAGGCGGGTGAACTCATGCAGGAGGCCCGGAAGTGGCTGAAAAAGAAAGATCCTGTGGCCTACCAATCCCTGAAAGAAGCCCTCAGGATCCTCCGAAAGGTGCGTTACAACTAGGTTATGTTTTTACCAGCCATAAAAGTTCATGCGGGGGCAGCTCCAGAAGGCCACTTCGGATCCCTTTCGACCCGGCATCGAGCAGGTTCCTGTAGTTGCCGTTTTTGACATACCCCAGGGCAGTCAGCCAGGAAGCGTTCAATACCTGGGGGCTGGAATCAAAGTTGGCGACCACCAGCAGGCTGTCCGCTTCCCCCGACCCCCTTTCGAAAACCAGCAGGTGTTCGTTGCCCGCATCGTGCAGGCGGGTATTGCCCCGGTCTGCCAGCACGGGGAGTTGCTTTCGCAGTGAAATCAGCTTTTGGAGGTTTCGGTAGATTTCCGAGGCAGGGGTTTTCTCCTTTTCCAGGCGGGACACTGCTTCCCAGTCGTGGACCGGGCGGTTGATCCACCTGCTGTCATCCGATTTATCCGGGTCCCCGCGGTAGGAGTAATCGTTCAGCATCCCGATTTCATCACCTGCATATACCAGGGGGATTCCCGGGGATGCAAACACAATGCCGTAGAGCAACCCTATTTTCGCGATCGCATCCCTTATTCCAGCCGGGTTGCGTTCCTCCAGGGCTTTCTCCAGCCCCAGCAGGGAGGCAGTACTCCCAGTAATGCGCCCGTCCCCCGTCAGGGGGTTGTACATAAAGACGGCCCCCCTGGCAGGGGACCAGTCAAGGCGCTGACAGAAGTAGTCCAGGAGGAACCTGCGATGCA
>JAWWDW010000584.1:0-1673 GCA_033719735.1 Robiginitalea sp.
CTCCCGTTGTACGAGGGTACCCTTGCCATCCCCCTTGGCCCCGTGGCAGATGGCACAGTAGATATCGTATAGTTCCTTTCCTACAGCCAGGTTTTCATCCCTGTTAAGGGAATCCAGGGGGCTTTCCACCAGCGTGGCCAGTTCCTTGCCCTCGGGCGTATTCTCAAAACCATAAGGTACCAGGCCCCTTGAAATGGTATTTTCAGCAGGCGTCAGTGCTTCGGTACCAGCCGGGAGCCATTCTACCTGTTCGTAAGTTTCATAGCCGACGGATTCATACATATTGGGCATGTACTGATAGTTCGGCTGGTTGTTATCCTGGCAGGAGACAACCCCTAAAATCAGTATCAGTACCCCGGCTGAAAAAAGTATGTTCTTCATCTTTCGATATTACTTTTCTACACTATTGATTTCTATGGCCCCCGTCGCTTTTAAAAGCTCGGTAAGCGCGGATGTGTCCCCATGCGCTTCAACTTCCATGATAAAGTGGTCGTCCGTACTGCGCACATCCGGGTTTTCCGCCTTCTTGAAGGGCCACATACGGCTTCTCAGGTAAAACGTAATAACCATCAGGTGGGCGGCAAAGAAAACCGTCATCTCAAACATGATAGGCACGAAGGCCGGCATGTTCTCGATATAGCTGAAGCTGGGCTTCCCGCCGATATCCTGGGGCCAGTCCTGGATCATGATGTAATTCATCATCACAATGGCTACCGCCAGCCCGAGGCATCCGTACATGAAGGAGGTTATGGCAATCCGGGTCGGGGCGAGCCCCATGGCCTTATCCAGGCCGTGGACCGGGAACGGGCAATACACCTCTTCGATATGGTGCCGGGCAGCCTTTACCTTCTTGACCGCCTGCATCAGCACGTCATCGTCGTCGTAATATGCGTGAATCACTTTAGATGCCATATCCTATGAGTTCTTTTCGTTTAATCTTTTTGCCTGACCAGCCCAGTCGTCCCGTTGCGCCCTTCCCGGGAAGGAGCCGGTCAGTTCATCCAGCAGGTCGTATTCCCTGGCAGTCATCCGGCTTACCTGGGCAAAGGTGAAAATACCGATTTCGTTCAGGGTTTGCTCCATCTGCGGGCCCACCCCTTTGATCTGTTTCAAATCGTCTGCCGTTTCCGCTTCGGCGTCAAAAACCCCTATGGTCTCCAAAAGGGCACTGCGCTTATCAGTTTGCGCCCCCCCTTTCTCAGCGGTCTGGCCGATCATTTTTCCACTCCTGGAAAACTCGTAGAGCGGCTTGCCTTGCTCACGTAACTTTTTGTAACGTTCCCCTGAGGATTTCAGGATGGATTTCACCTCCGCCTGGGCGATTACCGGGAAGGTCCTCGCATACAAGAGGAACAGGACAAAGAAGAACCCGATGGTTCCGATGAAGATCCCAATATCCACAAAGGTGGGTGAGAACATGGTCCAGGAAGAGGGCAGGTAATCCCGGTGCAGGGAAGTTACGATAATCACGAAGCGCTCAAACCACATCCCGATATTCACTACAATGGAAATGATGAATGACCATATGATGCTGGTCCGGATCTTTTTAAACCACATCACCTGCGGAGAGACCACGTTACAGGTCATCATCATAAAGTACGCCCAAGCGTAGGGCCCGGTTGCCCGGTTCAGGAAGGCATACTGTTCGTATTCCACCCCGGAGTACCAGGCGA
>JAWWDW010000585.1:0-1670 GCA_033719735.1 Robiginitalea sp.
ATGCCCATGCTGCTCATAATGGCGTTGTTCCTGAAAATACGCCCAAAGTGTTCCTTGTCTGGGAAAATTTCGTCCTGCATGGGAAGGAATACCCCGGCGCTGTCTACCAGGTAGAGGATGGGCAGCCTGTTAGTAATGGCGATCTCCTGGGCCCGGAGGTTTTTCTTTCCCGTGATCGGGAACCAGGCCCCTGCCTTGACCGTGGCGTCATTGGCCACCACCACGCAAAGCCGGCCCGAGACATGCCCGATTTTGACGACCACCCCTCCGGAGGGGCACCCCCCGTATTCCCCGTACATCCCGTCTCCTGCAAAGGCTCCGATCTCCAAAGCCTCCTCCGCATCGTCCAGGAGGAAGTCAATCCGTTCCCGGGCAGTCATTTTGCCCTCGCTATGCAATTTTTTGATGCGTTTCTCCCCGCCCCCTTTTTTTAGTTGGCCATAGCGCTTTTTGAGTTCGGACAGTTTGAGTTTATGGTGGTCTTCATTTTTATTGAAGGTAAGGTCCATGGGTCTAACCGGGTTTCTGTTAATCTAAGGTGGCCTAAAGATACGGAGGATTTATGACTACCTTTACAGGTGCAAAACCTAAATTATGGAGGCACCAATGCACTGGGGAATCGTGGGACTCGGAAATATTGCCCGCTCTTTTGCGGCGGACCTGGCCCTGGTTCCCGGGGCCCGTCTGCAGGCCGTGGCATCCAGGGACCTTGAGAAAGCGAAAGGCTTTGCATCGGAATTCGGGGCCGCCCGGGCCTACGGGAGCTACGCCGCACTTTTTGCGGACCCGGAAGTCTCCGTAGTGTACATCGCTTCCCCCCACAGTTTCCACAGGGAGCACACCCGGGCGGCCCTGGAAGCGGGAAAACATGTCCTGTGCGAGAAACCCCTGGGCATCAATGCAAGGGAAGTACAGGATCTGACCAGCCTGGCACAACAAAAAGGCCTGTTCCTGATGGAAGCGCTATGGAGCCGTTTCAATCCCAGTATCCGTGAGGTATACCAGATGGTACGCCGGGGGGAACTGGGCCCTTTGTCCTATCTCAGGGCGGATTTTGCCTTTCCTGCCCTGGACCGGGATCCCAGGGGGAGGCTCCTGAACCCGGAACTTGCCGGCGGGTCACTCCTGGATATCGGAATTTATCCGGAATTTCTCGCTTACCTGCTTCTGGGGGTTCCCAGGGACTTCCGGGTATTGTCACACTTTCACGGGACCGGGGTGGAAAAGCAGATTGCCATGCTGTTTGAGTATCCGGAGGCCCTGGCGGTCCTATACAGCGGATTGTCCTCCCGCAGCGAGATGAAAGCCGAAATCTCCTGCAGGGACGGCAGCATCTTTCTCAATCCCAGGTGGCATCAGGCAGCATCCTATACCGTGCAGCACGAGGACGAAATGCGCACCGTCAAGCATCCCCTGAAGGGGGCCGGCTACACCTATGAGATCGAAGAGGTACACGCCTGCCTGAACGCCGGAAAGACCCAGAGCGATCTTTGGTCCTGGGCAGACAGCAAAGCCCTGCACAGCCTTTTGGATGCGATCAGGGACCGTGCGGGCATTGTATTCCCCGGAGAATCCTGAAGGATCCGGGTGCAGGACTTGCGATAAAATTTGCGATATTTGTGCTCCTACCAAACTAATGCAATATGGGAATGAATAAAAACACGGTGCTC
>JAWWDW010000586.1:0-1665 GCA_033719735.1 Robiginitalea sp.
ATATCCGCTTCCAGGTGGGTACCGTCTGCCATGGCGATCCCATTTTCGTCAAAATGGGAAATCTCCCCGGTCACCACCCCGGCCTTGCCTTTTTTGATGGCCTTGAAAAGGTCCCCGTCCGGGATCACGCAGAGGCGCTGGTCCCAGGGGTTGTAGTTTGGATTGAAATGTTTTTCGACCGGGTACCCCGCTGGCAACTCCTTGGCAGCTCCTTTCATCAGGAGGGTTTTCATCCGGTTCGGGAAGGCCCGGGAAAACCCGTACAACCCCATGGTCATCATCAGGTTCCTCCAGCGGGTCAGGCGGTAGGCCAGCCGGCCGGGCAGCCATTTCTTAAGGCTGATATAGAGTCCGTTCCGGTTGGGTAGCTTCATGATATAGGTAGGGGAGCGCTGTACCATGGTCACGTGGGCCGCTTTTTCGGCCATGGAAGGGACCAGTGTCACTGCGGTTGCCCCGCTTCCGATGACAGCTACCTTTTTGGCTGAATAGTCCAGGTCTTTTGGCCAGAATTGCGGGTGCACCAGGGTCCCCTGAAAGGACGTCTCACCTTCAAACCTGGGGCGGTATCCCTCCTCATAGCTGTAATATCCGGCGCACATATACAGGAAGCGGGTTCTGAAGATTGCGGTCTGGTTCCCATGGGCCACTTCAAGGGTCCATAAGGACGCCTCCCAATCCCAGTTCGCGGAGCGAACCTTATGTCCGAAGCGGATGTGTTGGTCAATCCCGTTTTCGGCAGCGGTCTCTTTCAGGTAATTCCGGATGGATGCCCCGTCAGAGAGGGATTTGGGGTTCTCCCAGGGCTTGAAGCGATAGCCGAAGGTAAACATATCCGAATCCGACCGGATCCCCGGATACCGGAACAGGTCCCAGGTACCCCCGATACGTTCGCGTGCCTCCAGGATGGCATACCGCTTGCCGGGACATTTTTCCTGCAGCCAGTACGCCGTGCCGATGCCGGAGATCCCGGCGCCGATGATAATGATGTCACAAAGGGATGAAGCGTTGCCTTGAGAGGGTAGTGGGTCTGACATCAGATGAATTTATGGGAACAGGATGTTAAAGTAGAAAATATATTTGGAACAAACATTCCAATATTATACGTTTGTAAACGGAATGAACGTTCCAAATAAAATGTATCAACCCAAAAAAGTAGAATTATGCAAACATTAAAAGGTAAAACAGCAGTTGTTACAGGTGGCAATAGTGGTATTGGATATGCCACAGCCAAAAAGTTGAAGACCCAGGGGGCCGAGGTCATCATTTCCGGAAGGAGTGAGGAGCGCGTGACCAGGGCGGCTTCGGAATTGGGGGTAAAAGGTGTGGTGGCAGACGTTACCTCCCTTCCGGCCCTTGAGCGACTCGTGGAAGTGGTTGGCTCTGATTTTGGGCACGTGGATATCCTTTTTGTAAATGCGGGGATCTTTCAGCCTGCCCCTGTAGGGCAGATCAGTGAAGAACTCTTCGACCACCAGATGGGGATCAACTTTAAAGGTGCTGTCTTTACGATTGAAAAATTTATTCCCATCCTTAAGGAAGGTGCCAGTATCATAAACCTTTCTTCCGTGAATGCCTATACGGGAACGCCGAACACGGCAGTTTACGCCGCTTCCAAAGCAGCTCTGAATTCGTATACCCGGACTGCGGCCACAGAACTGGCAC
>JAWWDW010000587.1:0-1660 GCA_033719735.1 Robiginitalea sp.
TGCAGGGCTGCCTGGTCCCCGGGGAGGAAGGCCCCGGAAGGGTTGTAGACCAGATCCAGGACCAGGGGGCTGTCCGGCATGCCGTACCCGACCCGGTTCAACTCCTGCAGGGCCTTGATGGACTGGTCAAAAACCCCATTCCCCCGTTGCTTGTCCGTTTTTCCCCGGGTATAGTGGGGCAGGGAAGAAACCACATGAACGTTATAGCGGGCAAAAAATTCCGGCAGGTCGTAGTACTTCTTGTTCGCCCTCATAATGGTCAGGTTCGAACGCACGATGAAATCGGCGATCCCCGCTTTGGAAGCTTCTTCCACGAACCAGCGGAAATCGGGGTTCATTTCCGGGGCACCTCCTGTAAGGTCCAGGGTGTGGGCCCCGGTGTTGCGGATGACCTCCAGGCATTGCTCCATGGTTTCCCGGGTCATGATTTCCTTTCGATCGGGGCCGGCATCCACATGGCAATGCTCACATACCTGGTTGCACATATAGCCTACATTGATCTGCAGGATTTCCAGCTTCCGGGGCCGCAGGGGCGCCTGGCCGGTTTCCGCAATCTTATCGCGGAAATACGGGAGTTCCCCGGAAGCAAAAAGCTCCCCATTGAGGATTTCGAGTTGCTTGTTGGTTTCCGCCAGTTCTTTTTGACGGGCCTTTAACGATTTTGTTGCCATAATTGAACGGTCATCCAGGTAGGAGGGGGTCGCCTCCTTACATCGACAGTTTGTTGTATTTGTTCATCATTTGCACCCCATGCACCAGGGTTGCGCCACTTTCAATAGCCGCCCCTGCATGTACGGCTTCCATCATTTCCTCTTTGGTAATGCCCCGTTGCAACCCGTCCTTGGTATAGGCGTCAATGCAATAGGGACATTTTACGACATGGGCTACTGCCAGTGCGATCAGGGATTTCTCCCGGGCGCTCAGGGCGCCCTCTTCAAAAACCTGACCGTAATAATCAAAAAATTTCTTGCCGAGCTCCTCGCTCCATTCTGTGATCTTGCCGAATTTTCTCAAATCAGCGGGGTTGTAATAATCGGATGCCATGATATTTTTTTCTTGTAGTTATTTTGATCATTTCTTAGGACCGTGCGCCAGAAACATGACAAAAACCAAATGGTATAATCATTGTTCAGGACGACTGGGACCTTTTTGGAATAGGATTAACGACAGGCGCTACGCTTCCTTCGGAAGTTTGGGAGTTCCACCAATTGGGTTAGGGGTGTTCTCTGTTGGATTTTCCGGTAAGGTGGAAAGCAGAGGCACTCAGAGGCAACCTGCGGGAGATCCTTTGTTAAATCGGATAAAAGGATAAATAGCCTGTGAAAAATTCAGGCTTCTTTGGAAGTAGTCTTCAGGACTCGCCTGAAACAGGCCGGCGATAAGCCGGATGAGTTTTCCAGAGGTGCTTTTTGCGCTTGCTGACCAGTTTCGAAAATCAACCTTGGAGTCGAGGTCCATTTTACAATTGAGGACCAGGACATGCTTGATGCCCCTCGAGCGGATCCAGAAGAGCATGCGTTGGAACAGGTGCTCCCGCCTCCAGGGAAGGTCGCGAAACTCATTGTACTCAAAATGGTCCCTGTGCAAACCGATCAGATACACCCCTCCGTCATCGGAGGGACCGAATACGGCCTTCTTTTGATCCAGGGAAGCAACAGCA
>JAWWDW010000588.1:0-1659 GCA_033719735.1 Robiginitalea sp.
CGGAACCGTCCGGGCGTATGGTGGTATAACGCGCATGTACCCTTTTGGGTTCCACCGTTATGCCATCCACCCGAAGGCTTTTCAGGACACAAAAATCCTCCAGTCGGGTCATGGCAGGTATCCCTTAATGAGTTCGGTAAGGCCCCCCGGCCCATGCGCCAGTACATCAAATGCGGGAAGGCCGGTCTCCTTTCGGATTTGCCCGCAGGCCGGTTCGATTTCCGAGGGGGTCATCCCCTCGTGGTTTACCGTAATGGCGATCACTTTCTTGCCTGAAATAAGTTCGATGGCTTCGATCTGTTGGGGTAGTGGATGAAGCGGATATCCGGGAAAACCATCGTATTCCAGGCGTTTTGGGGCGTGTTGCAGGATCACGAAATCAGGCCTGCCGGCTGCCAGGATCTCAAAGCCACCCGGATAGGCCGGGTTCATCAGGCTGCCCTGCCCTTCGATCACGATCAGGTCAGGGCGTTCGTTTGTCCAGGCCTGGTGGACGGCATGCTCGATCTCCCCGGATACAAAATCATTGATGCAGCTGTCCATGACCATGCAGTATTTGGCGCCCTGCAGCCAGGCCGTTTGTCCCGTACCCACCATTTCAGCCTTCAGCCCCGCGTCCCGGAAACCGTGTACCAGCAGCCAGGCGGTGGTTCTTTTGCCCACGGCTGAATCCGTACCCAGGACAGCTACCTTCAGACAGGTGACCTCTTCAATCTTCCCCGAGAAAAAGTGGAGCTCTTCCCGTTCCGGGGTTCTGCGTATATCCCGGAGCCTGCAGCCATGTTGCCTGGCCAATTTTGAAATTTCAGGGTCTTTGTAGAGGAAATCATGAAGGCCGCTGTCTACGTTCATGCCATGCCGAAGTGCCTGCCGGATGGCGCTGCGCGCCGTTTCAGGCAGGCGTCCCCCGTCCGGGGCCAGGCCGATCACGAAGTAGGAAACGGCTTTATTTCCCAGTGCCTCCAGGGCCTGTTCAAGGTCCCGGTATACCGGAATCCCCGAGGTTTTTCCGTCCAGGACCTCGCCGGCATCCCTGCCGGTGTAGTTGCTGTCTATTACCCCTAGCACGCGGTAGCGTTCCGTGAAGCGGATCAGCCCGTGGGCCGTCTTCCCATTGGGGGTATTGAAGGCCCCTTCCGCGTAAACAAGGGCATTCCCATCGATGATTCGATCCATATTCTCCATAGCTTTTGGTTTGTCAGGTAGCCTGGAAACATTAATTCCTGGCAGTTACCACCGCCACGAACCGGTCGTGGGCCATGGTTTCCTGTTTGTGTTTTTCCAGCAGGGCAATCAAGCCTGCGGTGGCAGCGGGCAGCACCTTGATCCCGTCGTACTTGAGCAAATGAGAGGCCATCTGTTTCATTTTCTGGTCGCTGATATGCGCCGCAAATCCATCGCTTTGCCAGAGGGCGTACAGGGCTTCATCCCCGTCAAAACTATGCCAGTTGATCAGGGGCTCATTGATCTCGGTTTCCCTGATCTTGGCAGGGTCCAGGTCCACACACTCCTTCAGGCCTTTGTTGAAGGAAGCCACAATGGGGTTCTTGTTGCTGGAGGACCCGGCGATGAAATGTGGGATCCGGGAGGTTTTCCCTCGTTTGTACAGGTTTACAAACCCCCGGTAAACTCCTGCCAGCAAAGTGCCATTTGAGACCG
>JAWWDW010000589.1:0-1653 GCA_033719735.1 Robiginitalea sp.
ACCAGTGGCAGCATAGGTGCCGGATTGGGGGCTTTTTGATTTCTGGTCGGGGGCATGCCCCCCTCCCCGGCTATAAGATAGTTGATGTCCCTGCATTCTAAAATCACATACACGAAACGCTTTGACAAATCAAGGTTTCCTCGTATCTGAAACATTCAAAAGTCCGCTATTGCGGACCAGTAAAGAATAAAGGCATTCGAACACATCGGATCGCAACCGGGATCACCAATGCCGCAGCTGATTTTAACTCATAAATAGACGTAAGCCCAATAGATCAACAGGCCCTGTAACGGAATTCTCAAAATCAAAACCCAGGTAGGAATTCCCATGGCAGCCTTTGAATCCCTCAGCATGTGGGTGTGGACCGGAAGGAACAGGATCAACAAGCAGATGATCCCGAAAAGGGCCAGGTTCTTTGTGGCCGGAAAGAAGAGCGCTGCCCCGAAAGCGATTTCCAGAACGCCGCTGAGGTAAACCGCCCCCTTTCGGGATGGGATCCAGGACGGGATGATCCGCTCATACATGACCGGATATACAAAATGCATGATCCCGGCCAGGATATAGATGCAGGCCATGAAATAGTAATGCCAGGGTGCGTCCATGCCCGCAAGGTACCCAAAATTTACGGGCTAACACCCTTGGGGCGATACTGCAGAGAACTTCTAAAAAAAAACCGCCCCAAATCGGGACTGTTTCTTTTCGTTGTATCAAAAAGCCTACTTCACCATTTCAAAACTGCGCTGGATAAAGGTGGTCATCTCTTCCCCCTTCAACAGGCCTTTGGAAAGACGGGCCAGGTCCAGGCATTGGTTGATGAGCCGGGTGCGTTTCTTTTGGGTCCGCGTCCCCAGAATTTCACCTACCAGCGGGTGGTTTACATTCACCACCAGGTTGTACATATCCGGCATGTTCCCCATACCAAACATGCCGCCCCCGCCAGTTTGCTGCATTTCCTTCATGCGCCTCATGAATTCGGGCTCGGTGATCATAAAGGGGGCCGCCTGGCTGTCCATGGCTTCCATTTGCACGGTGTAAGGGCTCTTTTCCCCCAGAACTTCCTCTACCTGGGTTTTCAGTTGCTCTTTTTCCGCATCGGAAAGCTTGGAGATCTGCGTGTCCTCTTTCTGGATCAGTTTGTCGAGGTGGTCGGCATCGACCCGCGCAAAGGAGAGGTTTTCCTTGCTGGTTTCCAGTTTCTGCATCAGGTGGGACACGATCGGGCTGTCCATCAGAAGTACCTCATACCCCTTTTCTTTGGCTGCCTGGATATACGAATGCTGTGCCTCTTCATCAGAAGCGTACAGCAATACGAGCTTGCCGTCCTTATCGGTTTGCTGCTCCTTTACCTTCTCCTGAAGCTCTTCGAAGGTATAGTAGGTGCCGTCCACGGTTGGGTAAAGGGCAAAGGCCTCTGCCTTTTCGAAGAATTTGTCTTCGGACAGCATCCCGTATTCGATGACGATCTTGATGTCATTCCACTTCTTCTCGAAATTTTCCCGGTCTTCCTTAAAGAGCGAGCTGAGTTTGTCGGCCACTTTCCGGGTAATGTAGGAGGAGATTTTTTTCACGGCCCCATCTGCCTGCAGGTAGGAGCGGGACACGTTCAGCGGGATGTCCTCGCTGTCGACGGCCCCGCGCACGAAGCGCAGCCAG
>JAWWDW010000590.1:0-1636 GCA_033719735.1 Robiginitalea sp.
GATCAGAGAAGCTCGTTCAAAGCGGGAAATGAGGGACTTTGTCAAATTTCCCTTTTCCCTTTACAAGGGGTCTCCCTATTGGGTCCCCCCGATTATCAAAGACGAGCTCAACTCCTTCAACCCGAAAATCAATCCTGTATTTCAGCAGGCTGAAGCCCGCTTTTTCCTGGCCTATCGGGGCGAAAAGATCGTGGGAAGAATCGCTGCCATCGTCAACTGGACCGAGGTGCGGGAAACGGGATTGCGTAAAATGCGTTTTGGATGGATGGATTTTGAGGACGACCTCGATGTCTCAAGGGCCCTTTTGGAGCAGGTTGCGGAGATCGGACATGTCCACGAACTGGAGTATATGGAGGGCCCGATGGGATTCTCAAACCTGGATAAGGTTGGTGTTCTGACCGAAGGGTTCGACCATCGGGGCAGCATGGTAACCTGGTACAATTATCCGTATTACGCCGTGCACCTGAAGGAGTTGGGTTTTAAAAAGGAAAAGGAATACATCGAAAGCCGGTTTCCGATTTCCAACGTAGATCCCGGGGTTTTCAACAAGATTCAGGGCGTGATCCGGAAGCGCTACGAGCTGCGCCCCCTGAATTTTACAAAATCGTCTGAAATACTCCCCTGGGTAGATGAGATGTTCGAACTCTTCAACAGCACCTATTCCAGGCTGTCCTCTTTCGTTCCCGTCTCAGAGGCCCAAAAGGAATTCTTCAAAAAGAAATACATTTCCTTCATCAATCCGGAGTACATCAAATTCGTGGTGGACCGCAATGACCGGCTGATCGCCTTTGCCATCGTGATGCCTTCCTTTTCAAAGGCGCTTCAAAAGGCGAAGGGACACCTGTTCCCCACAGGGATCTTCCATCTGCTCAGGGCCCGGAAAAAAAGCAAGGACATGTTGTTCTACCTTATTGGCATCCTGCCGGAGTACCAAAAGAAAGGGGTTACCTCCATTATTTTCAACGAATACTATCGCATCGTCCAGGACCGGGGGATCAAAATGGGATACCGGACCCCTGAACTGGCGGATAATAAGGCGGTACAGCAGATCTGGAAGCACTTCAACCCCGAGGTCTACAAGCGCCGGTGTACATTCAAAAAAGCCCTCTAATAAAAAACCCCGGCCTGGCCGGGGTCTATGTAAGCTTCCAGGGGCGTTATTCCCCCATAGCCGCTGCAACGGCAGCGGAAAGTCGTTTATAGGTACCGTTTTGCAGTCGCTCCCGGATGGCGGAAAAGGCATCCAGGGTTTCGGCAATATCCTCGGCTGTGTGCGTGGCGGTGGGGATCATCCTGAGCAGGATCAACCCCTTTGGGATTACCGGGTAGACGACGATCGAACAAAAGATCCCGTAGTTCTCCCGCAAGTCCTTAACCAGGGCCATGGCCTCCGGAATACTTCCGTTCAGGTAAACAGGGGTGACACAGCTGCTGGTGGTCCCGATATCAAAGCCGCGCTCCTTGAGTCCGTTTTGGAGGGCGTTTACTACATTCCAGAGGTTTTCTCTAAGCTCTGGCATAGTTTTCAGCATCTCAAGTCTCTTTAAAGCACCTATAACCATTGCCATTGGAAGTGATTTCGCAAAAGTCTGTGATCGCATATTATATCTCAGGTAGTCTACTACCTCAGTATCAC
>JAWWDW010000591.1:0-1619 GCA_033719735.1 Robiginitalea sp.
ATTGGTTCGATAGGTCCTTCCGACAGCCAGAGTCTTGGTGTCGAGCCAGGCCACATCTCCTCCTTCGAGGGTTCCGGGGGCTTCTATCCGGCCCAGAACCGGGATTCCAAGCTCTTCGTAATACTGCGCCTGGGCCCGGGGCTCCGGCATCCTGGCTTCCTTTCCCATGCGACATAGGATCATGCCGAAATCTGTTGCGATGGAGGCGTCCCGACAATAGATGGAGTCCATGGTCACGCCTTCCGCGGCCGGAAACGTTTGTACCTCCTGCGCACGGGACCTCAACAGGGACTCAAATTCTTCAAATTCTTCTTTGGAAGCCTCAAAATCAGGGGGACTCAGATAGTTGAGCTCCTTCCATTGCGCATCCACCGCGCCTTGAGATGTGAATGCGTTCAAAGCCCTTTTCACCAGGACCGATTCCAGGGGCAGATACTCCGAGTGATGCGTAAATGTCATGGATCCTTTGTTTGATTGTATTTCATCAGGATGTAAAAGGGAATTCCCGCGAGCAAAAGCAGAAATCCATAGAATACAGTGTCATTGCCCGATCCGTAAATGGTCCACAAGGAATAGGAAAAACCCAGGGCCGCGAGAATGAGGTTCCTTACGAGTTTGGACACCCCTATTCTTTGGTCGATGATCACCAGGGCGTAGGAAGCCGAAGTGAACAAATAAGGAACCAGCGACGTCAGGGTAGCGAGCAGTATCATGAATTCAAACTGGCTGACCAGGCTCTCGGAAAAATTCATCAGCATCACAATGCTGGTCAACAGGCTGCCGATCACGATGCCTAAAACGGGTGTCCCCTTGTCATTCTCCCGTTTGAACACCCTGGGAAACAGTCGGTCACGAGCTGCAGCCATCGGGATCTGACCCAAGATCAAGATCCAGCCATTGAGCGCACCGAGGGCCGCTATGGCAGCTCCTCCCGCAACGATGTATCCCGAATACTGTCCTCCAATGAGGTGGGATGCCTCGGCAAACGGAGCCGGTGAGTCTTTCAGGGTTTCCACGGGTATCAGCCCGAATAGAACCACGGTGGCCGAAATATAGATCAGGGTCGTTATCACGGTTCCCAAAAGGGTTGCCCTGGGAACCGTCTTCTCCGGATCCTTTATATTCTCGGCCGGAATCGTCGCGCATTCCACCCCCAGAAATGCGTAAAGCGTCAACGTGGCAACGACGGCAACCGTTTTCAGATCGCTCTCCCCGGTCAGGTTGACCTCCGGAAAATTATTAATGTCAAAATAAAAGATCCCCAAAAGGATAAACCCGAGCAGCGGAAGAATCTTGAACAGGGTTGTTATGACCTGTATGCGCCCCGACGTTTTGATTCCCCGTGAGTTTATCCAGGTCAGGAACCAAATTAGGCCCAGACCGGTCAGCACCGAATACAAGGCGTTGGTTTCCAAAGCCGGAATAAAGAAGCTGAGCGCGCTTATTACGCCTATGGCTATTGCCGCATTACCCACCCAGAGGGAGATCCAATACCCCCATGCCATGAGAAAAGCGATGAAATCCCCGAAACCCTCCTTCGTATAGATATAGGGCCCTCCGCTTTTTTGAACGACAATCTTGCTGAAATTCCCAAAAATCCTGGCCAGCACAAGAGATCC
>JAWWDW010000592.1:0-1606 GCA_033719735.1 Robiginitalea sp.
ATCCACCATCCTGATGGAAGAGGAAAAATACATCCTTCACCATTGGGAACGCAAAGACATCTATCCCAAACCCAAAGAACAGTCCCTGGCGCAGCTGGTAAGTGAAACCATCCTCTCCCTGAGATGCTACCTGATCAAAAAAAGAATTGAGTCCCTTCAGAAGAAGACAGAAGGGGATACTTCAGGGACCAACCGGGAGATCCTCGAGGAAATCATGAACTACCTGCAGCTCAATAAACTGCTCAATACCAAACTGAACCGGGTGCTATCCTGACCCATAAAAAAACCCCGCCTGAGCGGGGTTTTCTGTACTTCTGGAGAACCTAGTAGAGTTCGAGTGCTTTGGCCTGCTGCAGCAGGTCGACCATGTTGTCCACATTGAGCTTTTTCATCAGTCGCGCCTTGTAGGTGCTCACGGTTTTTTCGTTGAGGTTGAGCCCCTCGGCCACCTCCTTGTTCCGTTTGCCGTTGGCCAGCATTTTGAGTACCTCCACTTCTCTTGTGGAGAGTTTCCGGAAAAACCGCCTTGGTTTCTGGGTGCCTTCGTCAAAGGCCAGGCGCTGGGCCAGTTCGTTGGTGATAAACATCCCGCCATAGCCGACCTTTCTGATGGCTTCTGGAAGGTTTTTCAACCCCGCGCTTTTTGAGAGGTAGCCGCTGGCGCCTGCCCGGATGGTGCTCAGGGCATAGACGTCTTCCGACTGCCCGCTGTAGATAAGTACTTTCACCTCCGGATAGTCATTTCGAATCCTGCGGAGTGCAGCCACACCATTGATCTCCGGGATGTCCATTTCCAGGACCAGCACATCCGGGGCCTCCTCCTCGATCTTTTCGAAGAGTTTTCTGGTGGTGGGGACCTCCCCTATAAGCCGGATATCTTCCTGCGCCTCAAGCAGCGTTGTGATTCCGAACCGGACAATGGGGTGGTTGTCCGCAACGAGTAATTTGATCATGTTTGGTTGCTTTAACAAGGTGTTTTGACACGTCCAAAAACAGGTGTGCACTCAATGAAAGCGCGCTGTCAGGTCATTAACAAAATTGTCAAAAAATTCCCGTCCGTATGGCAAGGCGGTGGGATTTTTCGAGCTAATGCCTTGATTCCTAGCTAAGCGGTTTATTTCAGGTTTTCCGGGATCTCACACACCGGGATAGGAAGCATTTTATGTCGATTAACGGTATTGAGCCTTTTGTAGATTTTAAAGACTTCCCGCTTGCGACCCTCGAAGTCGGATTCCATTTTTCCCTGGGAATCCATGTCCATGGCCCATTCGAGTTCGGGATAGGTGGCCCCGATCTGATCCTCGTCCGTACGATCGTCCCCCCAAAGGCCGTCGGTAGGGGGCGCATCCAGGATTTCGGTGTTTATGCCCAGGGACGCAGCCAGATGGTATACTTCCGTTTTTAGGAGGTCGGCGATGGGGCTGAGGTCTACCCCCCCGTCCCCGTATTTGGTATAGAATCCCACCCCGAAGTCCTCTACCTTGTTTCCCGTTCCCGCCACCAGCAATTTTTCCAGGGCTGCAAAGTAATACAGGGAGGTCATCCGCAGCCTGGCCCGGGTATTGGCCAGAGACATCAGCCGGTCATCCTCCTGGCTGACCGGGGG
>JAWWDW010000593.1:0-1586 GCA_033719735.1 Robiginitalea sp.
CCACAGAATGGGCAGAAACGAGCTCCTCCGGCACCTGCAGCAACCCGGTTTTTACGTCGGTGGCATAACTGACCACGCTTCCCTGGAAATAGGCCGAAGCCCCCGGGATGGCGGTCAGGCCGGCAGCGATCTTCCCCCCGGTAAAACTTTCGGCCGTTGCAAGGGTTGCCTTTTTGGCCGTGAAGAGCTTTTGGAGGGTTTCTTCCAGGGGTTCCCCGTCTTCCTCCCCGAAAAGGATATCAGAAATGTGGGTTTTTAAGGCCCGTACCTGCGCTTCGAGTTCATCTTCCAAACCGTGCAGGTCTGTCCCTTTGATGGAAACACGAAGCCGGACCTTTCCCAGGTTGGGCAGGTAGGCCAGTTTCATATGCGGGGGCAGGGCCTCTTCCCAATCGGTCAGTCGTTCTGCAATGGCACTCTCCCCCAGCCCATAGGTTATCAGGGTGCGGTGTAGCAGGACGGGACGGGTAAAGGCAGCGACGATCCTGGGCCGTACCTGATCCTGAAAGAGTTGCTTCATCTCAAAAGGCACTCCCGGCATGGAGACAAACACCGCCTTTTTTCCCCTCAGCCACATGCCCGGGGCTGTCCCATAGGCATTATGCAGTACGGTGGCCCTGCTGGGGACCTCAGCCTGCCTGCGGTTGAGGTCAGAGATGGGGGTGCTGATATAGGTTTTGAAGAGGTGTTCGATATGGGCGAGGACTTTTGGATCCGCCACCAGGTGGTCGCCGAAATACTCGCAAAGGGTGTGTTTGGTAATGTCGTCCTTGGTCGGGCCCAGGCCTCCGGTCAGCAGGACGATATCTGCCCGTGCTTCCGCCTCCTCCAGCGCCATGAGGATGTGATCCCGCTGGTCCTGTACCGAGGTGATCTGGTATACGGCCACGCCTATTTTATGGAGTTCAGAGGCCAAGTAGGCCGAATTGGTATCCACCACCTGCCCGATCAGGATCTCATCCCCTATGGTGATGATTTCGGCCAGCATTACTCCCCAAAATCGTTCCGGAGCTCAGAAATCACCTGTTCCACCTCTTTTTTCAGGCGGGGAAAGCGCTCCCGGATGCCTTCCAGGTTTTCCTGGTTTTTGCCCATGGTCTCCATTTCCAGGGCCAGGACACGTGTGGTCTCCATCCCGAGCAGGTCCACATTGGGCTTAATTTTATGGGAAAGTTTATAGATCTGCTCGTAATCCCCGCTTCCAACAGCGGTTTCCAACCCCCATAAATCCTCGGGGACCTCCTCGAGGAATACCGAGATGACCGATTGGATGAATTCCTCGTCCCCCTCGGCCATTTCCCTGATCTTATCCAAATTGTAAATCATCTCATCGCACTTTTAAAGAAAGTAATTCGGTGCCTTCCAGCGTACCTGAAAGGTAGTCATTTGAGGCCACCTGTCCAACCCCCGAAGGGGTCCCTGTAAAAATGATATCCCCCTTTTTCAGGGTAAAAAACGTAGAGCAGTACGCAATTATTTCATCCACGCTCCACAACATGTTTTCCGTATGACCGTGCTGTACTTCAACCCCATTCTTATAGAGGGAAAAATGCAGGTTTTGCACTTCTTCGAACTGGTTTTTGGGG
>JAWWDW010000594.1:0-1586 GCA_033719735.1 Robiginitalea sp.
CTGAAGTTAAAAGGGCCCTGGCCGACAGGCTTTGGAAGGCGGGTTCCCGGAAAGAAACCAACTAGCGGATGAACCATTTTATAGAAGTACTCTTGCCCATACCCCTGGAACGGAACTTCACCTATGCCGTGACCCCGCAACAGGCTGCAAGGCTTACTGTGGGGATGCGCGTTGCGGTACCTTTCGGCAGGTCAAAGCTGTATACCGCCATAGTCCTGTCCCTCCATGGTACGCCTCCCGTAGCCTATGAGGCAAAGGAAGTGTTTCAGGTCCTGGATGAGGCCCCCCTGATCACGGAGTCCCAGCTGACGCTTTGGAAATGGATGGCTTCCTATTATATGTGTACCCTTGGGGAGGTATTCCGAACAGCCGTACCGGGCGTGTTCCTGCTGGAAAGCGAAACCCGGGTATTGAAGGAAAACGCTTTCCAGGAGGCGGACGCTGAGCTGAATGAAGTGGAGTCCCTCATTGTAGAGGCGCTGGAGCACCAGTCTTCACTGAAAGTACGTGAGGTTGGGGAGTTGATTGACCGAAAGCATGCCCTTCCCGTTCTCAACCGCCTGCTGCAAAAAAAAGCCATCCGACTTCAGGAGGCGCTCGAGGAGGACTACCACCCTAAAACGGCCAGGTTCCTGCGCCTGCACCCCGGGTACCAGGATGAAGGCGCCCTGGAGGAATTGCTGGAAAGCCTCTCGAGGGCTCCCAAGCAAACCCAGGTGCTGTTGCATTTGTTCCAGCTTCAGGAAGGACAGCAAAAGCCAGTCCGGAGTCGGGACCTGGAGCGGCGGGCAGGAACATCCCGCTCGGTAATTCGGGCGCTCCTGGACAAAGGCATCCTCGAGGAGTACCATCTCAAACAGGATCGCATCGTATATGAGGGTGGTCCGGAAAACGAGGAGCTCGCCAGCCTGAATCCGGAACAGGAAGAAGCTCTGCAGGGCATCAGGTCCTTTTTCGACTTGGGAAAGACCGTCCTTTTGCACGGGGTTACCGCCTCCGGAAAAACCGAGGTATACAGCCATTTGATCCGGGAGCATACCGATCGTGGGCAACAGGTACTCTACCTGGTGCCCGAAATAGCCCTGACCGCACAGCTGATCCACCGGCTGCAGTCCCTGTTCGGGTCCAGGGTGGCTGCATTTCACTCCCGACAGAACCAGCACGAGCGGGGAGAGGTCTGGCATTACGTAAAGTCCGGGGAAACAAAGGCATCGGTGATCCTGGGGGCCCGTTCCGCACTTTTTCTCCCTTTTAAGGATCTGGGGTTGATCATCATTGACGAAGAACACGAAACCTCTTACAAGCAATTTGATCCTGCTCCCCGCTATCACGCCAGGGATGCGGCCATTATGCTGGGGGCCTTATCCGGGGCGAAGGTCCTGTTGGGATCGGCTACGCCGAGTATCGAAAGTTTTTTCAACGCCCAAAAGGGAAAATACGGCCTGGTTTCCATGCACCATCGCTACGGTGGGGTATTGCTGCCGGAAATTGAACTGGTCAACCTGGCAGATGCGTATCGCAGGAAAAAGATGAAAGGACATTTTTCTCAACGCCTTTGGGAGGCGATGGCCGATCAGCTGAAGGAA
>JAWWDW010000595.1:0-1586 GCA_033719735.1 Robiginitalea sp.
AAGGAAATGTGCCGGCATCACGATCTTTTTCTTCATCATCTCGGCAAAGGCGAGCATCATCCCGTTGGGGTCGTGCTCGAAGATGACTTTCACGAATTCCCGGTAGGCCATATAATGCCGCATCTCGTCCCCGGCAATAATGGCACACATTTTACCCAACAGCGTATTGCCCTTTTTCCGGGCCAGCTGGCCTACGCGCTTGTGGGAAATATTGGTTGCCAGTTCCTGGAAGCTGGTGTAGACAAAGTTTTTATAGGGGTCTCGGTCGGTACCGATATCAAAGCCGTCATTCAATAAGTGCTGGGTGCTCACTTCCACCTCCCGCATGTTCACCCGTCCGGAGAGGTAGAGGTACTTGTTCAGCACATCCCCGTGGCGGTTTTCCTCTGCCGTCCAGGCACGGACCCACCTGGACCATCCATTGGGCTCCTCCTGTTGGCTGATCCCTTCCACGTCCATCAACCAGGACTCATAGGTTGGCAGGGCCTCTTCCGTGATGGTATCTGCCACCAGGGTCACCCAGAAATCATATCCCAGTTCCCGGGAGGCTTCCCGCAACTCTTCCACCTGTTCATAAAAATGGTCATCCTGTGAATCCGGAAGGAAATCGGAGGGCTGCCAAATTTTTTCAATAGGGATCAGGAACTCGTCCATAAAACCCGCCACTCTGGGTTCGATAGCCTCCATCACCTCAAGCCGTATGTTTTTCTCGATCATAATGCTTTTTAACAAAAGTCGCCAAAAAAAGACCACGGTGGTCACAAAGTTTTCCAAAAGCCCAATAAACAAACCAGATTTGCTGCTTACTTCGGAGCATTCCGCGTGTCTTTGGACCCACTCGTTAACCGGGGAAGACAATATTTAACTAAATTGAAGTACCAGTACCGAAAACGCACTCATGTTTCGCTTCTGCCCCCAATTTCGAAATCGACTTTTGACCGAAGTATACGTGTGGTAGTTACTGGCGTCCCAATCTCGCCTCATGAAGATCGTCTTTGTCGCCAACAATAAAAACAAACGCCTGGCCAGGGTACTTCCCAAACTGGAAAAACGCTTCCGGGACCTTGGGGAGGTGCAGGTGCTCTCCACGCTACGGAAAAAACATGCCATCGATTTGGCCAGAGGGGCATCTGAAAACGGTTGCGATTACCTGATCGCGGTTGGTGGGGATGGCACCCTGCACGAGGTTCTAAACGGCCTGATGCAAAGCAACCTGCCTACAAATGCATACCCGGCGATCGGGCTGCTCCCATACGGTTCGGCCAATGATTTTGCCAGGACCGCAAATAGCTCCAAATCCATTGACACCCTGGTGGATCTGATACGAACCAAAAACATTCGGAAGGTAGACCTCGCCAAAATAATCCTGCACGAGACCGGGGAGATCCGGTATTTCATCAATGTTGCTGGGGTTGGTTTGGGGGCGGAAGTCGCACAGAACCTGGCAGCATCCTCAAGTGCACTGGGCCCGGGCTTCCATTATTTCATACACATCCTCAAGGGTTTCCTGAAGTATTCCAAAAAACACGTGAGCTGTACCGGCAACACCTGGCAGTGGAAAGGCCCATTGCTCCAACTGGCTGTGG
>JAWWDW010000596.1:0-1580 GCA_033719735.1 Robiginitalea sp.
ACTCCCCCTGCAACTCATGGAACAGTTTATGAGCAGAAACACCTGGGGCCACCCAAAATCAGACCATTGGATGGGCCGAAACCTTTCGATCCTGATCAAACTGGGCTGGGACCAGGCAGCGCTCGAGCGCAGGTCCGGCATCCTCAGGGACGTACTGGCTTCCTGAAAGGTCAGTAAGGGACGTAGTCGATGATCTCCAGACCATAGCCGACGATCCCTACCCGCTTGGTCTGAGGACTGTTGGTCATCACCCGGAGCTTGTGGATGCGCAGGTCGTGGAGGATCTGTGCCCCGATCCCGAAATCTTTGTTATCCATGGGGATGCCAGGTGCCTTCATCACGCCTTTTTCCTGGTTTTCCCTCAGGCCTTTCAGGCGCTGCAAAAGGTTGAAGGATTCGCTTTGCTGGTTGATAAAAACAATGGCCCCTTTTCCCTCTTTGTTCAGGGCCCGAAACATATCGTCCAGCTTTTTTTCGGCGTCGTTGGTAAGGGTCCCCAGGATGTCGTTGTTCACAAGGGTGGAATTGATCCGCGTCAGGACGGGGTCCCCGGTCTTCCAGGTTCCCTTGGTCAGGGCGATATGTATCTGGTCATTGGTGGTTTGCTGGTAAGCGTGCAGGTGGAATTCTCCAAATCGGGTCTGCAGGTCAAAGGATTCCTTTTTCTGGATCAGGCTGTCGTGTTGCATCCGATAGGCCACCAGGTCTTCTATGGATACCAGTTTCAGATCGAATTTACGGGCCACCTTCTGGAGCTGAGGCAGCCGGGCCATGGTGCCATCCTCGTTGAGGATCTCCACCAGGATCCCGGCAGGGGAGAACCCGGCCAGGCGGGCAAAATCCACGGCAGCTTCCGTATGCCCGGTACGCCTGAGTACGCCCCCGTTCTTGGCACGAAGGGGGAAAATATGCCCGGGTCGGCCGAGTTCATTCGACCGGGTTTTGGGGTCCACAAGGGCTTTGATGGTCTTCGCCCGGTCGTGGACGGATATACCGGTGGTACATCCATGCCCGATCAGGTCCACCGAGACCGTAAACTGGGTGTGGTGCAGGACGGTGTTGTTCTCCACCATCATGTTCAGGTCCAGTTCGCCACAGCGCTCTTCGGTAAGGGGGGCACAGATAAGCCCCCTTCCGTGGGTCGCCATAAAATTGATCATTTCCGGGGTGACTGTTTCGGCCGCCGCTATAAAATCCCCTTCGTTCTCGCGGTTTTCATCATCGACTACGATGATCACCTTACCCTTACGGATGTCTTCAATGGCGGACTCGATGGTGTCGAGTTGTATTTTTTTGTTCATCAGCTCGTTTGCGTTGCCTTCTTTTTGCGAATGCGCGAAATGCGTTCCTTTACGAAATCCATAAAATGGCCAAAATCTGTCAACCCCCTGTCGGCGGTAGCCCTGCGCGTCAGCCAGATACTCAGGGGAAGCATGATCATGGTGGGCAGCCATGCCCCGAGAATGGGATGTATGTTCCCCTCCTTGGCGTAATTGCTCGAAAACACACCGAAAAAATAATAGGCCAGGAACAGGACGATGGCGATCACCATGGGCAGCCCCAAGCCTCCCTTGCGGATA
>JAWWDW010000597.1:0-1569 GCA_033719735.1 Robiginitalea sp.
ACCATGAAGGAAGCGGGGGTTCCCACGATCCCGGGTTCCGATGGCATCCTGAAGGACCTGGACGAGGCCAAAAAGGTGGCTGCCGAGATGGGGTATCCCGTGATGATCAAGGCCACCGCCGGAGGCGGGGGTAAAGGGATGCGTGCCATCTGGAAGGAAGAGGAGCTCGAAAAGAATTATGAGAGTGCTGTGAAGGAGGCCGAGGCGGCCTTCGGCAACGGGGGGATGTATATGGAAAAACTCATCGAGGAGCCCCGGCATATCGAAATTCAGATCATCGGGGACCAGTACGGCAAGGCCTGCCACCTGTCCGAGCGGGACTGCTCCATACAGCGGCGTCACCAGAAACTCACGGAGGAAACACCTTCCCCCTTTATGACGGACAAACTGCGGGAGGCCATGGGCCAGGCCGCGATCAAGGCAGCCGAATACATCAAGTATGAAGGGGCCGGGACCGTTGAATTCCTGGTGGACAAGCACCGCAACTTCTACTTTATGGAGATGAATACCAGGATTCAGGTGGAACACCCCATCACGGAGCAGGTGATCGATTACGACCTGATCCGCGAACAGATCCTGGTGGCCGGCGGGGTTCCGATTTCCGGAAAAAACTACGTTCCCAAGCTGCATTCCATAGAGTGCAGGATCAATGCGGAAGACCCCTACAACGATTTCCGCCCCTCTCCTGGAAGGATTACGACCCTGCACACGCCCGGAGGACACGGGGTTCGCCTGGACACCCATGTGTACAGCGGGTATGTGATCCCTCCCAATTATGACTCCATGATCGCCAAGCTGATCACCACGGCCCAGACCCGGGAAGAGGCGATCAACAAAATGAGGCGGGCGCTGGACGAGTTCTTTATCGAGGGGGTTAAGACAACGATCCCCTTCCACCAGCAACTGATGGACCATCCGGACTACCTGGCGGGGAACTACACCACAAAATTCATGGAGGACTTTAAGATGCAACCGGTCGGGGAAGACGCCTGATCCGTTTACGCATCCTGCAAACCCCTAATGTTTCCCGTATGGAATTGAGCTACTGGGAGGTAAAGACCTGGCTTAGCGAAATCGATTTTTGCATTGTCGGGAGTGGGATCACCGGGCTCAGCTGCGCCCTGGCACTTCGTGAAACCCATCCCTGGGCACGGATCCTCATCCTGGAAAAAGGCATTTTTCCACAGGGCGCCAGTACCAAAAATGCGGGGTTTGCCTGTTTTGGCAGCATGACCGAAATCCTTTCGGACCTGCAGACCCATACGGAGGACGAAATCGTACAACTCGTATCGGACCGTTGGCAGGGGATACAACTGCTCCGACAACGGCTGGGGGACTCAGGGATTGATTACAAAGGCTGGGGAGGATACGAGGTATTCCTCAGGGAGGAAGCCTCCCTGTATGAGGCGTGTGTGGAGCAGATGCATCGAATCAACCAACTGCTGCTGCCGGTTTTTGGAGCCCCCTGTTTCCAGGTCGCGGAAAATACCTTCGGGTTTGACCGGGTCCTTCCAAAGCTGATCGTAAGTCCCCGGGAGGGGCAGATCGATACGGGCAGGATGATGCAGT
>JAWWDW010000598.1:0-1552 GCA_033719735.1 Robiginitalea sp.
ATACCCTGTGGCCCCTGGGGTCCTGTGAGATCCTGTGAAGTAAAGGAATCTCCATTCCCATAGACAATTGAAAAGGTCCCATCATTGTTATCTACGAAAGTGAAATCAATGCGTTCGCTTCCGTCTCCCAGTTGCTTCCACTGATCTGCGTCGTAATAAAAAATGCCTTTGACTTCGGTATTGTAGACAAGTGCCCCCTGCAGGGGAGTCATGGCATTCATTTGGGAAGTAGTCACCCGGGTTAGGACCAGGGCTTTATCCGTGCTTTCAAGCTCCAGGATGGAGAAGGAGTCTATCTGATCCGGATTGTCACCGACTTTGAGCTGTGCCGTTCCCAATAATGGAAGGCCCAACAAAGCGATGGCAACTAATTGTTTCAGTTTCATGAAAGGAGATCCTTGATATTTAACTATCAAAAATATCCCGCGAAACCCCTGTCTGCACTTTTTTGTTGTGAAACGGGCATACCTTGTGGTGTAGGCAGAGCCATATTTCGTAGGTCGATGAAATAAGAGGGATTATCGGAATGAACTTCCTTCCCGTTTACCGGTCCAGAAACAGGAACCCCTGGAATTCCTGGCCCAGGTCGTACATGCGGAGCAGGTAAAAATACACGCCTTCCGGAAGGCCTGCCTCCTTGTCGAGGACCAGGTTGTCCACGTTGGAGACCCCACCGAATTCATCGGTGTAATTCTCCATCTCAAAGACTTTCAGCCCGCGCCGGTCGTAAATCTGAAGGTTGTTGTTGGGGGAATCCGCGAGTTCCTCGATGACCAGCACGTCGTTGATCCCATCCCCGTTGGGGCTGAGAAAAAAGTTATCCAGGGTGAGTAGTTCCTCGGGTTCGGCCAGGCTCCCGAAGGTGAGCACTTCAAAGGCATCGGGAACGAAGGGTTCTGAAATGGCGAACCCATTGTTCAGGTCCCCTGCCGTGGATTGAGTCCCCAGGGAGATCCATCGCTGGGCGGATTTGCTCCAGCCCACCAGGACGATTTCGGAAACGTCCCCGGCGATGGCCCCAAGATTGCTGTTGGCGTTCCAGGTAAGGCTTACCTGACCGCTGCTACTCCCTTCCAACCTCCAGAATTCCCTGGTGGAAATCGATTCAATGGTACGGGGCTTCAGGTCTGTACGGAAGGGGGGAAAGGCACTGGGGCTGTTCGGGTCCTCCCGGAAATAGGCGCATTTGGCCAGGGGAAAGACTTCCCCTTCCAGGGTGAGGGGCCGGTATTCGGTTTCGTCCCCCACGGGGAATACCATTTGAGACTGGTTCAGGACGGTTACATACCCGTTGACCTTGGAGGCATTGCTTTCGCCAACGGTAAAGGCATTCTGTAGCAGCGAAATATAGCGCTGTGGCAGGGTTTTGTCTGTGAGGAAATCCCCCTGGATGAAGTTCAGGTTGTTGGCAACACTGACCGGTACCTGCAGGTCCACAAAGCGGTCGTGGGCGATCTCCGTATCGTAAAATACGGGGGCAAAATTGCCGGATACCCGGATAAGCCCGTCCCCGTAAAACCCCACCAGCCCGGTTTCCTGCTCAAAGGGCGCC
>JAWWDW010000599.1:0-1551 GCA_033719735.1 Robiginitalea sp.
CAGCACAAAGGCGAGGATGGAAAACAGCCAGAGGAGTTTGCGCGTGCTGCGGGTACGGATATACCCCTTAATGGTAGCAAAACCATTAAAATAATCGATGATTTCCACAATGGTCATGGCCCCCAGCAGAAACACCAGGATCTCTGCCGTCTTCCCGAGGTGATGTAACAGCATTTCATCCAGATGGGAGGGTTCCAGTTCCTTCAATTCCGCGTTCACTTCAAAAACGGGCAGATGTGCCAGGGCGATGATCGCCCAAAGAATGGCCATCATGGCCAGGGCCGGGATCAGCTTATCGATTTTGAGGTTGTGTTCCAGGGTGATCGCCAGGTATCCGACGAGAAAAACAATGATTACAATGGACTCCATAAAGGTCGGTTTAGGTTATACGAGCTGTTTCAGCGCAATTTCAAATGCGGTACGGCTCAGGTTTTTCTTAGATGGATTTTGCTTAAAGATATTCAAAATTGCCTTTCTGATGACTTCAGAGGTGTCATTAAAGATCGCCTGGTCTTCCATGGATACCCTTCCTTCCATGAAATAGGCGAATACCCGGGCCATCCCGCAGTTGGAAACAAAGTCCGGGAGCAGGCTCACGCGCTGGTCCGTGTACTCCATGATCGGCCCGAAAAAAATCTCGGTATCGGCAAAGGGGACGTTGGCCCCACAGGAGATTACCTCCAGGCCGGTATCGATAAGGCGGGTGATCTGTTCTTTGGTTATCAACCTAGATGCCGCACAGGGGGCAAAAATCTCAGCGGGGATGTCCCAGATATCCTTATTGATCTCGGAAAAAGGGATCATGTTGTCAGCAATAAGGGCATTGCCTTTTTTCTTGCTGAAAAAGGTCTTTATTTCTTCAAAGTTGAAACCCGCTTCTTTAACCACCCCTCCGTGACGGTCAATGATCCCCACGATCCGGGCCCCCATCTTGGAGAGGTAAAAGGCCGCTGCAGCCCCTACATTCCCAAAACCCTGGACGATCGCCCGTTTTCCCTCAACACTGCTATTGTGAATATCGTAGTAGTGCCGTACTGCCTCAGCCACCCCAAAGCCGGTGATCATATCTGCTACGGTGTACTTGCGGGAGGGGTCCGGGGAGTATTCCGTACTTTCCAGCACTTTGATCACCCCCATGCGAAGCTGTCCGATCCGGTTGATCTTATCGGCTTCAGTAGGCCTGAAATGTCCGTTGAATACCCCTTCCTGCGGATGCCATACCCCGGCATCCTCGGTGATGGGGATCACTTCATGGATCTCATCCACATTGAGGTCCCCCCCGGTGCCATAGTAACTCTTGAGCAGGGGGGCAACCGCCCGGTACCAGCGCTCCAGCACGCCCTTCTTCCTGGGGTCCTCCGGGTTAAAGTTGATCCCGGACTTGGCTCCCCCAATGGGTGGCCCGGAGACCGTAAATTTTACTTCCATGGTCTTGGCCAGGGAAAGTACCTCGTTCATGTCGAGGCCCTCCCGCATCCGGGTCCCTCCCCCGGCAGCACCGCCCCTGAGGGAATTGATGACGGTCCACCCTTCGGCTTCCGTCTCCGGGTC
>JAWWDW010000600.1:0-1543 GCA_033719735.1 Robiginitalea sp.
CCGCTGTGCCCAGCTCGGAATGAAAACTGCCCTGATCGAAAAATACAATACCCTTGGGGGAACCTGCCTCAACGTCGGTTGTATTCCCTCCAAGGCCCTGCTCGACTCGAGCCACCATTATGAGGATGCCGTGTCCCACTTCGAGGCACACGGGATTGAAATCCCGGGCACGGTGAAGGTGAACCTTAAGAAAATGATCGAGCGCAAACAGGCGGTAGTGGACCAGACCACCAAGGGGATTGAATTCCTGATGGGGAAGAACAACATCGATGTATACCACGGGGTGGGCAGCTTTAAAGACGCCACCCATATCCAAATCAAGGGGGCGGAAGAATCCGAAATTGAAGCAACCCACAGTATTATCGCTACCGGATCAAAACCGGCTACCCTTCCGTTTATAGAGATCGACAAGGAGCGGATCATCACCTCCACGGAAGCCCTGAGCCTGAAGGAAATCCCGAAACACCTGATCATTATAGGGGGCGGGGTGATCGGCCTGGAGCTCGGACAGGTTTACGGCCGGCTGGGTGCCAAAGTAAGCGTGGTGGAATATATGGACCGGATCATCCCCGGGATGGACGCCTCCCTTTCCAAGGAATTGACCAAGGTTTTCAAAAAACAGGGGTTCAAATTTTATGTATCCCATAAGGTAACGGCCGTGGAGCGGAAAGGCAAGACGGTCACTGTAAAGGCCCTGAACAAGAAGGAGGAGGAAATACGCCTCGAAGGGGACTATTGCCTGGTTTCTGTCGGCCGCCGTCCATACACGGATGGCTTGAATGCCGGGGCAGCCGGGGTGGTGATCAACGACAAAGGACAGGTTGAGGTCAACGAACACCTGCAGACCGCGGCCTCGAACATCTATGCCATCGGGGATGTCGTACGCGGGCAGATGCTGGCTCACAAGGCGGAAGAAGAAGGGGTTTTGGTAGCGGAACGAATTGCCGGACAAAAACCGCATATCGATTACAACCTGATCCCCGGGGTGGTCTACACCTGGCCTGAAGTAGCCTCTGTGGGCAAGACCGAAGAACAATTAAAGGAGGCCGGGATTGCCTACAAAAGCGGGCAGTTCCCCATGAGGGCCCTGGGCAGGTCCCGTGCCAGCATGGATACCGACGGGTTCGTAAAGATCCTTGCAGATAAGGAAACGGATGAAGTGTTGGGGGTCCATATGATCGGGGCCCGGGTGGCTGACCTTATCGCCGAGGCCGTCACGGCCATGGAATACCGGGCTTCTGCCGAGGACATTGCCCGGATGAGCCATGCCCACCCGACCTATGCGGAAGCCGTCAAGGAAGCTGCACTCGCCGCCACGGACAACAGGCCACTGCACAGTTAAGAATACGTTGGTTTTAACCCTTACCGGCCCGGTCCCCAGTTGAAGTATTGACTCAGCCGGCTGATACGGGCTTTGCCTGCCCGTAAGAAACGCTGCCCCAGGTCGGAGAGCATTGCTTTTGAAGATGTCCAGGCCCTGGCAACCTGCACTTTGATCCTGGCTTCATTCCAGTCGTACCAAAGAGCTGCCCAGGTACAGAGC
>JAWWDW010000601.1:0-1534 GCA_033719735.1 Robiginitalea sp.
CTGGGATTGATGATCTGTACCTTTTCAAAATCCAGGTCAAGGCCCATCAACTGTACTTTCTGGCTGATCACCTCCGGGTCCCCCAAAAGGATCAAATCAGCTGCCTGCGTATGGACCAGGTCCCTGCTTGCGCGCAGGATCCGCTCATCGGTGCCTTCCGGAAGGACAATGCGTTTTTTGTCGGACTGGGCATTTTTCAGGAGATTGAACTGAAACATCCTGGGGGTAATCCCCTCTGCCTGAAAGGTCACCAGGCGTTCTGCGAGGTCATCCTCCGGGACAAACCTGGAGAATTCCTTGATGGAAAGCCCGATTTTTTTCTGGTTCTCCGGGTAGATCCGGGGCCGGACTGCCCCAACCTTATTGGTGACGGAATAGGTGCCGCCTTCGACGGAAACAATCGGTACGATTTCGGACAACCCCTCGATGAGGCGGATGATGGTCTCCTCCGGGATCAATCCTCCGGTGAGCAAAATGCCCGATACCGAGGGGTAGTTGTTGGAAATATTGGCCTGAAGGGCTCCCAGGATGATGTCTGCCCGGTCCCCCGGGGTGATGACAAGGGCATCCTGCCCCATGTAATTCAGGTAGTTGCGGAGCTGCATGGCCCCTACCCCAAAATGGCCTGCCTGGTTGTCCAGGTGGTCTTCCCCAAAAAGGACCTTCCCCTCCACCGCCTCGACAATCTCCCGGATGCTCGGGTTCCCCAGGGATCGGTTCAGAGGGATGGCGGAAAGCAACACCCCCTGTGGAAGCTCCTCTTTTAAGCGCTTCAGGACTGCCTCCCTGTTTTCCGGTTGTACCTTGTTGGCCACGGCCATCAATACCTGTACCCCCCTGTCGGCAAAGGAATCGCAGGCCAGGGCGAGGGAGTTGACAAATTCGTCCAGGGTTTTGCCGACCCCGCTTGAGATGATGATGGTGGGGATGCCGAGGTTCTTGGCTATGAGCACATTGAAATCCCATTCGATAATGGTGCCTTCCCCTTCAAAATCCGTTCCCTCCACCAGTACGAAATCAAAACGGGACTCGATATCCTTGTATTTGCTGATAATGGTATCCAGGACCTCGTCTTCCTGGTTCCGGCTGTTTTTAAGGATCACCTCACTGCGGGTACAGGCATAGGTTTCCCCATACTCCATAGGGATCTTGAAATAGGTAAGTACCGTCTCGATATGGTTGTCCATTTCCCCTTCCGGATAGTCATTGATGATCGGCCTGAAATACCCGACCCGGGCCATTTTTCCGAGTAGCAGGTGCATAAGACCCAGGGTAATGATGGATTTACCACTATTGGCTTCAATGGTGGAAAGATATATGGCTTTATTCATGAGTACACCTGATGGAGGTTCCCTGCAAAAATAGGAGTTTCCAAAAACAAAGGTGGCCCATGGGAGCTTTAAATCCAGGTTGCCATTGTTGCGGAAAACCTCAATTCCTTAAAGGCTGACTGACACAAATCATTTCAGTTACACGTATGCCGAAGTACTTTTATTCGTGATTTAATTAGCTCTTTAAAACCCACAGCGATGAA
>JAWWDW010000602.1:0-1529 GCA_033719735.1 Robiginitalea sp.
ACCTCCGACCTTTCCATCGCCCGGGTTTATGTAAGCATTTTTCCGCCCAAAGAGTCCCAGGCCCTGCTGAAAGGCATCCAGGCTGAGTCGGCTGGAATCCGCCACGAACTCGCCCGGCGCACCCGTCACCAGCTCAGGAGGGTACCGGAGCTCCTCTTCTTCCTGGACGATTCCCTGGATTATATCGAAAAGATCGAGAAGTCCCTTGAGGAGGGGGAAAACCCTATCGAAAATCCGGATTTACTCGACCGCAGAAAAAAATCCTGAGGGTGAATTTCCCGTTCTACATCGCAAGGAGGTATATCCGTTCCAAAAGCAGTCAGAACGCGGTAAACATCATCAACATGGTCACCTTTGCCGTGATCGTAATCGGGTCTGCAGCCTTGTTTATCGTCCTTTCCGGGTTCTCCGGGCTGAAGGACTTCAGCCTTTCCTTCAGCAACACCTTTGACCCGGACCTGAAGGCCGTTCCCGTCCAGGGAAAGAGCTTTCCTTTTGACCGCAAAACGGCAACGGCTCTGATGGGCGTCCCGGGCGTAGCTTCCCTCTCCGGCGAACTGGAGGAACGCGTCTACCTCACCCACCGGCAGAAAAGCCGGATTGCCTGGATCAAAGGGGTGGACAGTGCCTACACCCAAACCACCGGGATTGACAGCACCCTGTTCCTCGGGCAGTGGGAGTTGATCGGGCAGCAGACCGTGACCGGGATCGATATTGCAAACCTGCTGGGGCTGAGTGTGCAGGACTACCGAAGCCCCCTGGTGATACTGGCACCCAAACCCGGAAAAGGAGGCCTTGGAACCGGTGGCCTGGGGCAAAAACCCTACAACCAGCTTTCCCTGGTCCTCAGCGGGGTCTACCAAATCGAAGAGAACCTGGACAAGAAATACGTCTTTGCGGAACTTCCCCTGGTACAATCCCTGCTCGAACGCGGTTACGACGAGGTTTCCGGTGTAAATTTCAGGTTGGCGCCCGGTGCGGACGAAAGCGCCGTCAGGACGGCCATCAGGGAGGTCCTGGGGCCCGGCGTCCAGCTTAAGAACCGCAAAGAACTCAACCAGACCCTCTACCGCATGCTCAATACCGAGAACCTGGCCACCTATTTGGTGTTTACCCTGGTGCTGATCATCGCCCTTTTCAATGTGGTGGGGGCCATCATCATGATGATCCTCGACAAGCAACAGCATTCCCGCACCCTGTATTCCCTGGGGCTGACCCTTAAAGAGCTGCGGAGGATCTATTTTGTTCAGGGCGTCCTGGTGACCAGTGCGGGAGGCATTATCGGGATCCTGATCGGCTCTGTGCTGATCGGCTCCCAAATGTACTTCGGCTGGCTGAAAATCACCCCTTCCCTGGCCTATCCCGTGGAATACCGCCTGGCCAATGTGCTCCTGGTGCTCGCTACGATTGTGGTGCTTGGGGTGATCGCCTCACGGATCGCCAGCAACCGCATCAGCTACAGGTTGCTGAAAGCGCAGTGATCCCTAGGCAAAGACGTGGTCTGAGAACAGCTCCAGGACCTCATCAAA
>JAWWDW010000603.1:0-1528 GCA_033719735.1 Robiginitalea sp.
CCTTCTTCCCAGAGCATCATGACGGCAGTTGCCGTAATTGCTTTGCTCTGTGAAGCAATTCGAAAAATAGCGTCCTTCTCAAAAGGGCGATCATTTTGGACGTCTGACAGCCCAAAAGCGCGATGGTAAACAACCTTCCCGTTGCGTGCTATCAGGGCGACCCCTCCGGGAATCTGGTTTTCGGATACGGCTTGATCCAGCATCCGGCTGATTCGATTCAGGCGTTCCGGAGCCATTCCTTCCGATTCGGGGCTACCCAAGGCCAGGGCCATTCCATCTGGGGTCTCCACAGGCTGCCGGCAAGATCCCAGGAGCACGACCGAGGCGAAAAGGGACACAAGATATTTCATAGGCCTGGTTTAATTGGAGCCGCCCTCCCGGTTCGCTTCCCGGGGTTCCGGCCATTCGCGCTGTGCTCCCGTCCTGGGATTCACCGATAGTACGGCCTTTTCGCGGGAAGTGCGCTCCGGATCCTCGCTGGCCATGTATGCCAGTACTGCGGTGAGGATGGCATTGTTGCGGACATCGTCAAACACGATCTTGTCATAGGTGTCCAGGTTGGTGTGCCAGGTATAATTCCAGTAGCTCCAGCTCAGCGAGGAGAGCGAAAAAGCAGGTGCCCCCTTTGCGACAAAAGAAGCGTAGTCCGATCCTCCCCGTCCGGGATTTCCCGGAAAAGTAGTTTCTATGTGTTCTGTAATGGCGTCAGGCACTGCCTCCAACCAACGTCCCAGGTAGGCATAAGAATGCAGGAATCCCTGCCCGTTGATGCGCACCACACGACCCGTACCATTGTCCTGATTGAAGAGGGCCTGCAACCCTTCGACTACCCCGGGATGGTCTTCCACGTAGGCCCTTGATCCGTTTAGTCCCTGTTCTTCGCTCCCCCATAGGCCGACGATGATCGTACGCCGGGGATTCGGATACACTTTCTTCAGGATCCGGGCTGCTTCCATCATAACAAGGGTTCCCGTACCATTGTCTGTGGCCCCGGTGCCTCCGTCCCAGGAGTCGAAATGGGCAGAGAGGATTACATATTCCCCGGGCAATTCTCTCCCGGGTAGGGTGGCGATGGTATTGAAAGTAGGTACCCTGCCCAGTTCCCTGGATTCTGCAACCACCCTGAGCTTTGGCTGGTCTCCGTTTTCAACCATGCGGTACACCATCCCGTAATCTTCCAGGGAAAGATCGATGACGGGGATTTTACGGGTATTGGCCCCAAAGATTTTATTGGCCCCAAAGGCGTTTGACCACCGGGATTGGACAATGCCCGCGGCCCCGGCGGCCTCCAGAGCCTCATTCAGGGACCTGGAAGTATAGCCTGTTTTGCGCAGATTTTCGTTCCAGGCCTCGGTAAGGGCCTGCCGCTCGGCTTTCATGTTCTCGAAGGAAGCTTCGGTGGCGAATTCTTCCCAGTTATAGTCGGGTCGGCCGGTCAGTTGGGGTAAGGAAACACAAACCCATTTTCCGTTGACCTCCGGGAGCCAGCGGTCAAAAGCCAGGGAATCGGTAACCTGGGGTAAAATCA
>JAWWDW010000604.1:0-1527 GCA_033719735.1 Robiginitalea sp.
AAGGCGAATCTTTGGACACCCTGACGCGGGAGCGCTTTTATGCTCCCCTGGGGGCCAACTTTACGGTTTATAAACCCCTGGAGCGCTTCCAGAGGGAGCAGATCGTGCCCACGGAAGTGGATAATTATTACCGGTACCAGGAAGTTCGCGGCTTTGTGCACGATATGGGGGCCGCCATGCAGGGCGGGGTAGGGGGGCACGCCGGGCTTTTCAGCAATGCGAACGATGTGGCCAAGCTCATGCAGATGTACTTGCAGGGCGGCTATTACGGAGGGGACCGCTTTATGGATTCGCGTACCGTGGACAAGTTCAACCGCTGCTATTTCTGCAACAACGAGGTACGCAGGGGGGTGGGTTTTGACAAACCCCAGCTGGAGGAAACCGGACCCACCTGCGGTTGTGTGTCCCACCGGAGTTTTGGCCACAGCGGGTTTACCGGGACCTTTACCTGGGCGGACCCGGATACCGGGATCCTCTACGTCTTCCTTTCCAACAGGACCTACCCGTCCGCCACCAACACCCTGCTGATCCGAAGCGACCTCCGCTCCCGGATCCAGCAGGCAATTTATGATTCCATTATCGAGTAGGCTCGGAATTAAACCGTATTTTTAGGGATATGAAACTCGCCATTGTATGTTACCCGACCTTCGGGGGGAGCGGGGTGGTCGCCACCGAACTGGGGATTGCCCTGGCGCAGCGTGGGCATGAAGTCCATTTTGTAACTTACAAGCAGCCGGTACGCCTGGAACTGCTGAGCAACAACATCTATTTTCACGAGGTGTTTGTCCCGGAGTATCCGCTCTTCCATTACCAGCCCTACGAGTTGGCGCTCTCCAGCAAGCTGGTGGATACCATCAAAATGTACGACATCGAGGTACTGCACGTGCACTATGCCATCCCCCATGCCTATGCCGGGTACATGACCAAAAAAATGCTGAAGGAGGAAGGGATCTACATCCCGATGATCACCACCCTGCACGGGACGGACATCACCCTGGTGGGCAACCACCCGTTTTACCGGACGGCGGTGAATTTCAGCATCAACAAGTCCGATGTGGTCACAGCCGTTTCCGAAAGCCTCAAACAGGACACCCTGGAACTCTTCGACATCGAAAAGGAGATCCATGTGATCCCAAACTTTGTGGACAAGCGCAAATACGACCACAAATTCAAGGATTGCAAGCGGTCCCTCCTGGCAGATGACGACCAGAAGATCCTCACCCATATCAGCAATTTCCGCAAGGTAAAACGCATCCCCGATGTCATTGAGACCTTCTACCGGGTGCAGCAGGAAGTCCCGGCCAAGCTGATCATGATCGGGGAGGGGCCTGAAAAGGAACACGCCGAATTCATGGTGGAAAAAATGGGGATCGTGGACAAGGTGATGTTCCTGGGGAACAGCAACGAGATCGACCGCATCCTTTGCTTTACCGATATTTTCCTGCTACCATCCGAAAAGGAGAGCTTCGGGCTTTCCGCCCTGGAGGCCATGGTCAACAAGGTGGCGGTGATCTCCAGCAACACCGG
>JAWWDW010000605.1:0-1523 GCA_033719735.1 Robiginitalea sp.
CCCCGAGCACCTCCCAAAGTTGGCGAACGCTGCCGTCTTCGGCCGGCGTCCAGGTAATCCTGTTGATCACAGGCGTACCATCCGGCCCAGGTACCGGATCCGATGCCAAGACCATGGCATTCCCCTGCCGGCCACCTTTGAGTTTCAGGATCGTGCCGCTGTTATCCACCCAGAGCTGCTCCCACTGCTTTAAGGCCTTGTTGTAATAGGAAAAGCTCGTCCCCGTAAATCCCGGGCGGGCACTTTTCCAGTGCTCCTGGAGCAAACAGCCATCCTGGATGCGCTTGATTTGGTTGGTCCCTGCCGGACTTCCGTCAGCCAGGCGCACCTCCCACTCCCCGATCCAGAAATCAAAACGCCTGTACTCCTCGGCACAGCAGGGACAGGCCGCCCCCTCCTGGGCCCGGAGCATCGGGAGGGTTATCAAAATTAAAAAGACGGTGGGCAGGAATGTCTTCATTGAAAATTCCATCTGTAATAAGGTGTCGTCGAAGTCAGGGTTTATTCTTTTTAACCTCCAGTTCCGATGGTTTTCAAAAAATCCCAAATCGGCAAAAATCTGAAGCAAAGGCCGCCCTCCTTTTAAAGATAAGGTTAATTTTTAGACAAAAAACCTGATTTTTAGACAAATACCCCACCTATCGGACATCCAAAACCCCGTTTCCATCGTAAATTTGTTATAAACCCAATTCACCATGGAAAAGCAATATTGTAAAGTAGGGGCCAGCCATCCGCTCGATTCAGAAGCACAGGGCGTGAACCTGCTCGAAAACCTGCTGCGGCACTTCAACAGAAAAGCAGCGGAAGCGACACAATCCGGATCTGCACTTCAAGAATTCTTTGAACGGCAAGCCCGTAAATTCCAAAAAGCCCTGCAGTAGTTTTATAGCTTTGAGGCGCGGAGGATTTCAGCCATCTGATGCTGCAGTTCTTGTGCCTTCTTCCCTGCTGCCCTGGCAAAATCTGCTTCCCCGGACGCATAGATAATCCCCCGGGAGGAATTCACCAGCAACCCAACCTGGTGGTTCAGTCCGTATTTGCACACTTCTTCAAGACTGCCCCCCTGGGCGCCCACCCCGGGAATCAGCAGGAACCGGTCCGGAATGATTTCCCGTATTTGTTTTAGAAAAGAGGCTTTGGTTGCCCCGACTACATACATCAGCCGGTCTGCATTCGCATAGGTGGTGCTTCGCTGCAACACCCTCAGGTACAGCGCCTGTTCCGGGCTCGGCAGGGTCTGGAAGTCAAAAGCCCCCTTATTGGAGGTCAGGGCCAGGAGGATGACGTATTTATCGCGATAGGCCAGGAAGGGTTCCACCGAATCCCTGCCCATGTAAGGCGCCACGGTGATGGAATCGAAATCCATCGTCTGGAAAAAGGCCCGCGCATACCGGTCCGAGGTATTCCCGATGTCCCCCCTTTTGGCATCCGCAATGGTAAAGTGGTTTGGATAGTACTCATTCAGGTAGGAAATGGTCCGCTCAAGGGAGGCCCAGCCTTCGCTTCCGTAGGCTTCGTAGAAG
>JAWWDW010000606.1:0-1517 GCA_033719735.1 Robiginitalea sp.
AAGAACCTGAACAATAGCGGCAGGAACATCCTGTATACCCTGAAAAAAGGGAACGGCCTGGCGGTCATAGACCTGGAACCCTATGACCTTTGGGTGCGGGATGACTTTGTGGTCAGTATGGAACTGCTGCAAGTCCACGGAACCCGAACGGTGGGCCTCAGTTTGCCGGCGGGAGCCAGCGGCAGGAGTCCTTCCTTCCGGCGGTATGCCAGCCAGGGCAACTGGGAGATCCTGGACGGGTCCGTGGTCGGGTTCTATTTCCAGAGCACCTATTATACCGATAACCCCCGCAGGCTGCCCAAACCAAGGGTAGTGCGCAAAATGCAAAAAAACCAGCGGGAGATCTCCGGTTTCGTCTTTTTTGCGGGCCGTCCCCTGCAGGGGGTATCCGTCAAGAATTACACCATCAACGAAAACGTCACCACAGATGCACGGGGGCGGTACAAGTTGAAGGTCTCCAGGGGGGACGTTTTGGGCATTTCCTATCCGGGGCTGCAACCCCTGGTGGTGCAGGTGGAGGAACCCAAAAATTTTAATTTTCAGATGCAGCAGGAATGAAGACAAGACTTCCTTCCTTTGCAGGTTCCCGTTTAATATTGCTCCCGAAGGTCAAATTGAGAACCCCGCGAAAGCGCATGGAACGGATTTCAAGTAAGCCATGACAATGAACACATCCTTCCCAACATTTTTGCGTGGCCTCAAAAGCGTAGCCCTCCATAGGGGTATTGCTCTTGTGGGGGTTCTTTTCCTCCTGGGGCTGCCCGTCCGCGCCCAACTTGCCTATGAAGGCAGCGTGCTGGATGCCAAAACCGGCAAGCCCATCCCGTTTGTGAACATAGGGGTGGTGGGGCGCGGGATCGGAACGGTGAGTGATGCAGATGGGAAGTTCCTGCTGCAGTTTCGCCCCAAAGAGGTAGGCGAAGGGGATGTGCTTCGCATCTCCTCCCTGGGCTACCAGCCACGGGAAGTCCCCTTGGGCAGGCTGAACCCACGGGTGGCGTACTTCACCTTCCGCCTCCAACCTGACCCGATTGCCCTGCGGGAAGTAGTGGTCACCGACAAAGCCCTCATGGAGGTGGAGGAAACCCATGGCTATCCCGACCTGCTGGGGAAGGGGATCGGCTACTGGAAGGACAGCGTTGCCCTGGGAGGGGAGCTGGCGTCCCGCATTCGCCTACGGAAAGGACTTTACCGGTTGAACAGCCTGTTTTTCCATATCCTGGATAACCCATCCGACAGCCTCCTGCTGCGCATCAACCTGTACAGTCCCGATTCCAAAGCCGGGATTCCCGGTGAAAACCTCAATAAAAGCGGACGCAATATTTTATATACCCTCCCGGCTTCCAAAATTTTTTCGGTCATCGACCTGAGGCCCTATGACCTCTGGGCCCGGAATGATGTAATCGTGAGCCTGGAACTGCTGGCCGTGCACGGGTCTGAAACGGTAGGCCTCAGCTTACCGGCGGGGCGGTACCCCAACGGTAAATCCTTCCGGCGCTATGCGAGCCAGGATTCCT
>JAWWDW010000607.1:0-1511 GCA_033719735.1 Robiginitalea sp.
CGGGATCCCTGGAACGCACCCTGCGGATCGGGGACCTGCTTTTTGTCAGTAAATTCCACTACGGGGCCCGCATCCCGATGACCACGGTGGCCGCCCCCATGGTGCACGACACCCTGCCTGTGCTGGGGGTACGCTCCTACCTTAAAAAGCCCCAGCTCCCCTATATGCGGCTGCCCGGTTTTCAAAAGGTATCGAGAAACGACCTGGTGGTATTCAGCTGGCCCGCGGATACGGTACGTCAGTTTTTCAGGGCGGAAGCCGGGGTGGAGAAACCCATCGATAAAAAATCCAACTACGTCAAACGGTGCGTAGGGGTCCCCGGGGATTCCCTGCAGGTACGCGATGGATATGTTTTCATCAATGGAAAAAAGCTCGAATTACCGGGCCGCGCCAAACCCATGTGGGATTATGCCGTTTACGGCGGGAAAGGGGTTTCCTCCCGCCTGCTTACGGAAGCAGGGGTGGATGATTTTACGCGTACCTATGTGACCGCTCCCCTGACCCGCGCCCAGTTCGAAATCCTCAGCGGACCCCACCTGAGAGGTGCCAATACGCGTCCGGATGGCCAAATAGAAATCCTGACGGATGCAGGGGGGCTGTCCATCGAGCTGATCCGTCAGGCAGGGATCGCTTCCATCAAAGAGGTCACTCCCAGACAACGGATTGCCACCCTGACCGATGACATGGTAGCCTCCCTGCGAGACCGCTCCTCCATTGATTCGGTCGTCCGGTTATTGGAGACCGCAGGCGAACCCGGGTACAATATTTTTCCCCAGGACCCCAGGTATCCCTGGAACTATGACCAGTTAGGGCCGATTTATATTCCCCAAAAGGGTACTAAGGTGGCGATCTCGGTGGAAACCCTGCCGCTGTACCGGAAGATCATCCGGGATTATGAGGGAAATACGGTTTCCATTTCCGGCAACCAGGTACTGATAAACGGGAATCCAGCTGACAGTTATACCTTTCAGCAGGATTATTACTGGATGATGGGGGACAACCGCGATCATTCCGAAGACAGCCGGGCCTGGGGATACGTGCCTGCCGACCACATCGTGGGCAAACCCGTCTTTATCTGGATGAGTTTTGACAATTTCAACCAGGGCATGGCCAGCTGGCGTCCGCGCTGGGATCGCATTTTCACTACCGTCGGAGGGGATGGGGAGCCGAGGTCGTATTTCAGGCATTTCCTGATTTTGCTCGCGGCTTATTTTGTGTTCGATTTTCTCCGCAAAAGACGGAAAAAGAAACAACAGGCCTGAGGTATATGGACCTGTTACTGCACCCCGGGTATTTCCCGAATTGTATCAGCATGGCCTGCCTTGTGCAGGGGAGCGTGACCTGGGAAGTCTTTGACAACTACCAGAAGCAGACCTACCGAAACCGCTGTTATATCGCCACAGACCGGGGCCGACTGATGCTCAATATCCCGATCCGGCATGTGGGAGGATCCACGGGGAGGCAGCTGTACCGGGAAGTGCGCATTGAGAACGACTACCCCTGGCAGCGGC
>JAWWDW010000608.1:0-1511 GCA_033719735.1 Robiginitalea sp.
GGGTTTATCGGGGCGGTTTGCGACGACGATCGCAAGGGAAGTGCCTTTGCCTCCACCCCGAATCCGGAAGGGGACCGGTTTGACCTCGATTTTGTCGCCCATGAGATGGGGCACCAGTTTGGAGCCAATCATACCTGGTCCTTTGATACCGAAGGGACCGGGGTGCAGGCGGAACCCGGCAGTGGATCCACCATTATGGGGTATGCAGGGATCACCCAGAATGACGATGTGCAGTCAGCCGGGGATGATTACTTCCATTACTACAGCATTTTGCAGATTAGCCAGTACGTGGCCGGCACCTCCTGCGCCCTGCTGACCCCCCTTGAAAACACCCCTCCTCTGATCGAACCGATCCCTGATTTCCATATTCCCAAAGGGACGGCATTTGTGCTGGAGGGCGTAGCCACGGATGCAGACCCGGGGGACCAGCTTACCTATGCCTGGGAACAAATCGACGACGGGGTGGTTACCCGGGCCAGTTTTGGGCCTGAAAACCCGGCCGGGGCCAATTTTCGGTCCCGAACCCCTGTTTCCGAACCGAGGCGGTATTTTCCGCTTTTAAGCCGTGTATCCAGCGGGAACCTCACACAGACCAACCCGGCCAGCGGGTCTGCCTGGGAAACGGTGGCCACCGTGGAAAGGGACCTTAATTTTGCCCTGACGGTGCGGGACAACGCCGAAGGGGGTGGTCAGGTCAGTTCTGAACTTACACGGGTGCGCGTGGAGGAAGAAGCCGGGCCTTTCCGGGTGGTTTCGCAAAGCGCCGCAGAGGTCTATGACATCGGTAGTGTGCAGCAAATTACCTGGGATGTGGCCGGTACCAGTAGTGCCCCGATCAATACCCAACTGGTGGACATCTACCTCTCGGCAGACGGGGGACTGAGTTTCCCCTGTCTGATTGCCGAAGACGTGCCAAATACAGGGCAGGCGCAGGTACAGGTGCCCCGCGTTCCCAATCCCTTCGGCCGTTTTATGGTACGGGCCGCTGATAATGTGTATTTCGCTGTAAACGATACGGACTTTACCCTTAGTGAGCGTCCCTACCTCCTGTATTTCGATGCCCTGGAGGTGGCGACCTGCCGGGCTCAGGACGCTACATTTGATTTCACCTTCCAGACCTTCGGGGGCTTTGAAGAACCCGTGGCGCTGGAGGTCAGCGGGCTGCCTCCTGGCCTGGTGGCTGAGTTTTCCGTCGATACCGTTCAGGTGGATGACAGCAGGGTAAGCCTGGTCCTCTCGGGTACGGACTCCATCAGTCCGGGAACCTATGCCCTGGAAGTCCTTGGTATAGATGGGGCCACCAGCACTTCTGTGCCGATTGTGCTTCAGGTTGCCCGTGACAGCCTTCGGCTACCCAGCCTGGTCTTTCCGGAAAATGCTGCCGTCGATGTAAACCTGCGCCCTGAATTGCAGTGGGAGGGGGATCCGGGTTTTATCGCCTATGATGTGGAAATTGCGACGGATACCTCCTTTGTAAACCTGATCCAGCAACAGCGGATATACGAACCCAC
>JAWWDW010000609.1:0-1502 GCA_033719735.1 Robiginitalea sp.
AGCTTCTCCATGGCCCTGAAATCCTGGGAACGGACCTCGTGCGGGAAGGGACGCCACGGAAAGAGGGGATCGGTATCCTCGAGGCCCCGCGTGGCACCCTGATCCACCATTATGAGGTAGACGACCACGGCATGATCACCCGCTGTAACCTGATCGTCTCCACCACGCACAACAATGAAGCCATGAACCGGACCGTCAACAAGGTGGCTCAGGATGTGATCTCCGAGCAGGGCACCATCACGGAGGGCATGCTCAACCAGGTGGAGGTCGCTATCCGGGCGTACGACCCGTGCCTGAGCTGTGCCACCCAGGCCCTGGGGAAAATGCCCTTACTGGCGGAGCTCTACGGGCCGGACAATACGTTGGTTAAGACCGTAGCCACCCCATGAAGAAAACGCTCCTTATCGGAATAGGGAATAACGGCCGGGGCGATGATGGCCTCGGCTGGGCCTTTGCCGACCGCCTGAAGGGCGATGTCCGCTTTGAGGTAGTCTACCGGTACCAGCTACAGGTAGAGGATGCCGAACTGATATCCCAATACAGCCGGGTGTGGTTTGTGGATGCTTCCCACCAGGCCCTGGATGGTGGTTTTTTCTGTGAACGGCTTCGGGGAAAGGGACGTTTCAATTACACCACCCATGCCCTCCACCCGGAGGCGGTATTGCAACTCTGTCACCAACTCTTCCGGCGAAGGCCCGATACCCATTTGCTGGGGATCAGCGGGGTGGACTTTGAGCTGGGACACGGCCTGTCCTCCTCGGCTGAAAAGCACCTGGATGGGGCCCTCCACTATTTCCTCAGGATGATGGAATCCGAGGTTGGGTTCTCGGTTTTAGGCTGAACCTTAAAACGTTATCCGCAGCGGGCAGTCCCTCCTGCGTCTCTGGCTTCGTCGGCCAAAGGGCATCGGGCAGGTTCAGGATTTATTCCATCCGCGGGTTTGGGTCCGCCTATCCAAATCTTCAGTATATTCACAGAAATTGACCAACATGAACCCACCACGCTTCAAATGGGCGCTAAAACCCATGTCCCTGATTTTATTCCTGGCTGCGTCGTACCTGGCCCTCGCACAAACCGATCCCGCTGTTTTCAAAGACCTCGATTTCCGCTTTATAGGCCCCGAAGGCAACCGCGCCATTGCCATTGCGGGGGTCCCAGGGGATCCCATGGTCAATTATGTGGGGGCGGCTTCCGGAGGGCTTTGGAAAACCACGGATGGGGGCATAACCTGGGATCCTGTTTTTGACGGGCAGGAAGCCTCCTCCATCGGCTCGGTGGCCCTGGCCCCGTCCAACCCGGATATCGTCTGGGTGGGTACGGGGGAGACCTTTGTGATCCGTCCGGCCCATGCCATGGGGGATGGGATCTACAAATCCGAGGACGCCGGGAAGACCTGGAAGAAGATGGGCCTGGAGAAGACGGGCCGGATTGGCCGCATCCTCATCCATCCCACCAACCCGGATATCGTGTATGCCGCGGCATTGGGCCATACGTATGGCCCC